>DASTET010000150.1:0-13308 GCA_035709445.1 Blastocatellia bacterium
TCCAGGTCGGTCGGAACGATTTGCCACGAAATGCCATATTTGTCTTTCAGCCAGCCGCATTGCTCGGCTTCGGCAACGGCCGACAGCTTTTCCCAGTAGTAGTCGATTTCTTCCTGCGTGTCACAAGACACTATGAAGGAGATCGCTTCGTTGAAAGTAAACGCATGGCCATGAGCGCTGTCCATCGCCGCCAACCATACGCCCCCAAGCATAAAATCAGCGAACATCACCGTCCCTTCCTTATCCGGCTCTTGATCCGGGCCGTGGCGAGCGATTGCGCCCATTTTTGAATTCTTGAACACTGATAGGTAAAAGTTGATGGCCTCCTCCGCCTTGCCTGCTTTGTCGCCTACGAACAAAAGGAACGGCACGATCCTGGGCCTTTCATCGCCTTCGGGCTTTGTGAAGATCAATTGCCATGAAAGCCCGTATTTATCTTGAATCCAGCCGTATCGCTCGCTGAAGGGATAGGCATCCAAAGGCATGAGCGCCGTCCCATTTTCGGAAAGCTTTTCCCAAAGCCTGTTCACTTCTTCCGCCGTTTCGCAGCCAACCATGAATGAAATCGACGGATTGAATTTGAACAGGGGACCGGCGGAGATGGCCATGAACTTCATGCCCCAAAGCTCGAAGGAAACGATATCACAATCGCCAGAGGGCGTGTCGCGAAGCGTCGTTATATTGGTAACCTTTGAGTCCGGAAACAAAGAAGTGTAAAACTCGGCTGCTTCCTTGGCCTCTTTGTCGAACCATAAATGTGGTGTGACCTCTTGCATAATCATTGTTGCCTCTATTGTCTATTAAGTCGCAGCTAGCCTATCCTATCAAATCTTTGGTTACTTATCGAGCATCGCCCCGATCTCAAGCGCAGCGCCTGACGTTCGCCAACTCGCTCGTTCCCGCTTGCAATAAGCGTCTAATCTCTACGAGGTGAGCTCCCAGTAGCTTGCTGCGAATGACAGCCAGGCTTCCGCTGACGGGTACCCACCCGTCAGCGGACAAAAAGGCCAATGGCTTATGATACTCCGTAGCTGGGCGCGGGGTGATTCACTTTCGACTGTCTTCAAAGTAGCCTTCAGTCCAATCCCGGTCAAAGAACTTTAAAGCCATCGCGCCGTGGAGGATCTGTCAGACCACAGCCTTATTTAATGGGCTGCGGCTCGCCGTAGAGAAAGTCATCCATCATGACGACGTCTAGTTTGCCGTTTTTGCTGTTATCATCAACCCCCGGAGAGATGCTGCCGGCGGTGACTCGCACGCGGGCTATGAGCGCGTCGTCAAACTTGATGCCGAAAAAGGAAAGGTTACCACTGCCCGGCGAGGCAGGGACAAAGCTGCTGAACAGCAGTTTACCGTCAACACCGAAACACTCGATCAGTGTGGACCTGCGGTTTAAGGCCTTAGAGCCGGGTATTCCATCCGGCTGGTCAACATCCGTGAATACCGCGCCGAAGCCGGTGGTCGTCGCCGGTCTGTTTCCGTCGCCGGGCACGAAGAACTCCAACTCAGTGATGTTGCTCCCTACGGGGCTGAATAACCGCACGGGACTGAACGCCTGGAAGATTGTTTCGTAACTCGGATTGCCAAAGGTCTCGGCCAGACCTGAGAGCGGGGCCTGGACGAAGCCCGTTCCCGGCGTGGTATAGAGCGCACCACGCGTTACCAGGAACCCGGTGAACGGCGTCGGCGCGATGGCAGTCGCCGTGGAACCTCCGCCGTCCCAGTTGATCTCGCGGCGACCAGCGGCGAGCGGCCCCGCCACGTTGCCGTTGTTGGGTACCCCCAGCGCAGCGCGGAACCCATCAACCGAGCCTTGAATCGAGCCTATCGTCGGCCCGGCCGCCTGGAATACGAGCGGTATAAGCTCATTTGTGTTGTCAAGCTGCGCTTGCTCCTGGCGACCAAGGACTGGAACTATGAGAGACAGCAGGCCAAAGGCGGCCACCGCCGCTAACAGCATCGTCTTCTTCTTCATTGCGAACTCCTTTTCATATTCTCAAATTGTGAACAGAACATAGCGTCATCGATCGGGGCCAAATCACGTTGAGCGATCTTGATGAAGCCCTTACTGACAGAGGTGAGCATGCTGAACGCTGATTCCGGCCTGATACCGTTACTGTCGCGTGACAGCAGGCTCGATGATGAAACTTGCATCCTGAAATCATCCTTTCATCAAGCCAGGAGGATAGCCTCAGCGAGGCAGGGAAGTCATAAACTTGTAGTAAATGTGCGGTAACGTTTCGGTGATGCGAACGTAGCTAATTGACAATGGCGGACAGGGACGACCGGATATGATCGCCCGGTATGCTCAGGCGTGGTCGACTATCGTTGCTCTGTGGCTCTGACATCAGCCAGCACGCTCGCGATGAAGCCTAATAGCTCGTCGAGGGTGTGAAATTGCGTCGCCTTGTACGATACCATGTGCTCAACCCTGCCCTCGAATCGTCCGGCCCCAATATCGGTTTCCGGTCGAAACTGTATGACGAAGGCCCCTGTGTATTGCCAACTCTTCATAATGAGCGGACAATAGGACAAGCTTGTCTGGCAAGTCATAAATATGCCGTAATATTTCGGTTATGTTCGGGAACTACAGTGGCGAACGAAAAACGCATAATCTTCGATCCCTTTTATCTGGACCTGGACAACGAGCGTCTGTGGAGAGGCTCACAGGCAATAAAGCTCAGACCTAAAGCCTTCGCGGTGCTTAACCACCTCATCTGCCGTCCGGGCCAGCTCGTCACCAAAGAGGAGCTTCTCAATGCAGTCTGGCCGGAAACCTTTGTCGGGGAGGCCGTACTCAAAGTCATCATTCGTCAACTACGGGAGGCTCTGGGCGATGACCCAAAGTCTCCCCGCTTCATTGAAACCGCACATCGCCGAGGCTATCGCTTCATCGGCCAGATCGCAGAGAGCGGGCAGATACCGGCAGATGACCAGGAGATCGAGACCGTTAAAGCCTTTTCGGTTTCACCGCTGCGAGCCGCGGTTGCTCGTCTGGGAGTTGTCGGACGCGACGAAGCACTTTCGAGGATGCGAGGCTCGCTTGAGAAGATGCTGGCCGGAGAACGTCAGATAGTATTTGTTACAGGGGAAGCAGGCATCGGCAAGACTGCACTTGTCGACACGTTCGCGCAAAGCATAGCATCTGATCGAAGCATTCGGATAGGTCGTGGGCAATGTCTGGAGCAGTACGGCTCGATTGAAGCTTACCTGCCGGTTCTCGAAGCCATCGGGCGCTTAGGTCGAGAGCAGGAGCAGGTGGTCGATTTGCTGCGCGCTCACGCGCCGATGTGGCTACTGCAAATGCCTTCTCTGGTGAGCGCTTCAGATCGCGAGTCGCTGAGTCGAGAAGTGCTCGCTGCGACGCGCGGGCGAATGCTGCGAGAGATGGGCGAGGCTCTAGAGGTGCTGACGGCAGACCTGCCGCTGGTGCTCATTCTGGAGGACCTTCACTGGAGCGATTACTCGACGCTGGACCTGATCTCGTACCTGGCAAGGCAGCGTCAGGCTGCGCAGTTGATGATGATTGGGACCTATCGGCCTGTGGAGCTGGTTGTAAGCGGCCATCCGCTGAAGGCCGTCAAGCGGGAATTGCTGGCCAAGCAGCAATGCGAGGAGTTGCCGCTAGAGTATCTGAGCGAAGATGCAGTTGCCGAGTATCTGTCTCTTAGATTTCCTGCCAATCGATTTCCCGCACGGCTTACGGGGTTGATACACGAACGAACAGGCGGAAACCCGCTGTTTATGGTCAACGCGGTCGATTACCTGGTGGGGGAAGGGTTGATCGTTGAGCAAAACGGCGGCTGGCAGTTGCAGATGGAGCCGGGTGAAATTGAGCTGGGCGTGCCCGAAAACGTCCTGCACTTGATCGAAAAGCAGATCGAGCGTCTCGACCCGCAAGAACAGCGCGTGCTGGAGGCGGCGAGCGTCGTCGGCAAGGATTGTTCCGTAGAGGCGATAACCGCCGCGCTCGCCGGGGACGCATTGGAGATCGAGGAGCGTTGCGAGGAGATTTCGAGGCGGCATCAATTCTTATCTCCGCCTCAAGTGGTCGTCCTGCCCGACGGCACGATCACGCCGCGCTTCAAGTTTAATCACATGCTCTATCTGGACGTCATCTACAGGCGCATCGCGCCCACGCGGCGCGCGGAGATGCACCGGCGGATCAGCAAGCGCGGCGAAGAGATTTATGGCGACCGCGTCACGGAGATCGCATCGGAGCTGGCCGTACACTTCGCACAGGGGCGCGACTGGGGGCGGGCCGTGAAGTATTACCTGATGGCTGCCGAAAATGCAGCGCGGCGCTTCGCAAGTTACGAGGCGGCGGCCCTCGCCCGCAGGGGGCTTGAGTTGCTCAAGCTGCTGCCTGAGACTGACGAGCGCATCCAACAGGAGGTCTCTCTGCGGCTGATACTGGGGGCCTTGCTTATGGCCACGAAGGGTTATGCGGCGGTGGAGGTAGGTAGCGCGTACCTGAGAGCCCGAGAACTGTGTCAGCGGCTAGGAGACATACCGGAGAGTCCTGAAGTTCTCTGGGGGCTCTGGGCATTTCATACCGTGAGGGTAGAGTTAGGGACGGCGCGCGAGATCGCCGAGGAATTCTTGGGACTGTGTGACCGCCTGCCGTACGCAGGGATTGCGATGCGAGGTCACCTGATGATGGGGGTCACCCTCTACGAGCAGGGGGAGTTTCCTCTGGCACTGGAACAGCTTGAGAAAGGGCTCTCAGTTTACGATCATAAGCTGCATCGTGATGATGCTTTACTCTATGGGCAGAACCCGGGAGTTGCAATACGGTGCCATGCCTCCTGGACGCTTTGGTTTCTGGGCCAACCCGATGAGGCTTTGGAGCGAATCCAGGAAGCCCTGATGCTGGCGCGGGAGTTATCCGAGCCTCACGGTCTGGCGCACACCCTCTACTTTGCGGCATTCCTTCATCAACTACGCCGGGAAGAGCAGCTAGCGCAAGAATACGCCGAGGCGGCCATCGCGGTTTCTAGCGAACATGGGCTGGCGCTGTATGAGGCAATGGCAACGATTTTGCGGGGGTGGTCGCTCATCGAGCAAGGGTGGGAGGAAGAGGGGTTTGAACAGATGCGCCAGGGGCTTGCTGCCCATCAGGCGACTGGTGCGAAGGTGGCACGTTCGCACTTCTTAGCTCTGCTGGGCGAGGCGTCGGGACGAAACGGCCAGGCTGAGGATGGACTCCGCCTGCTGGATGAAGCTCTGGAGCTGGCCAATAGAAACGGGGAGAGATGTTACCAGGCTGAGCTCTACCGAATCAAAGGCGAACTGTTACTTATGCAAGCCACGGGTCGTGGCGTTTCTCGTGCGGCCGCGGGCGGGAGAGCAGCGGTTGTGCCTGAGCTGCCTGTGGCTGACCAGGTGGAAGGCTGTTTCAGTCAGTCCATTAAGATTGCCCAACAGCAGAAGGCGAAGTCCTGGGAGCTGCGCGCGGTGATGAGCCTTGCACGACTCTACCAAAACCGGGACAAACAGAGGGAAGCACGGAATCTCCTCGCACAGATTTACGACAGGTTCACCGAAGGATTCGATACGGCGGATTTGCTTGAAGCGAAAGCGATGCTCAATGGTAATTGAGCGCTGACATGAATAACCACCTGATTAATTTGCACTGAGCTTCATATTACAAATGTCTGAGAACTGATGCTTCGTGTTGAGAATGCGATCTAAGCCTGCCCTCAGTTGATCCAGGGCTGCATCCACAAGAGTGCGCCACTCGCTTTCGGTCTTTTCTTAGCGGAGAAAGACCAGGGAAGGTTCGGATTGATAACGCCATTCTCTCGTGCACCGGCCTGCCGCAGCTCAATAACACTCATACTCTTGACCTGTTCTATGGTTTTGCCAGGTGTTTCTCAGTGAACGCCTTCCTGCGTTCTTCAAGAACCGATTTCAAGCTCGGGTCTATTTCAAGACAGCGGCAAAAATCCCGATAAGCTTCAGCCTGCTCGCCTTTGAGCAAGAGAGCGATTCCACGATTGAGGTAAGCTCGCGCATAGCGGGAATCCGCCTCTATCGCTTTGTTAAAGTCTGAGATGGCCGCTTCCAGATGCCCCTGCTCGAATCGCACCAGCCCGCGGTTGTTATAAGCGAGAGTAAAACGCGGGTTGATCGCAAGGGCTTTATCAAGATCGTCGGCAGCGCCGGTCAGGTCTCCTAATCGCATGCGGACGGCGCCGCGATTGTTATACGCCTGAGCCAGGTGTGGGTTGAGCGATATGGCTTTATCGAAATTCGCGATTGCTCCCTGAAAATCTCCCATCATCTGACGAGCCGCGCCGCGATTGACATAGCCTGAAGCGTAGCGGGGATTGATCTCAATGAGGCTGTTAAATTCAGCCAGGGCTGCTTCGATCCGTCCTTTGCCCAGCCATGCGTTGGCGCGACCCTCGTAAGCCTTCACAGAACGAGGGTCCAATTCTATAGCCTTGCTAAAATCGGCAATGGCCTCGTCTAAATCGCCCTTGCTTAAGCGGGCGATTGCGCGGTTGAGGTAAGCATCGGCAAAGTCCGGTGCGTAGGCGACGGCAGCGTCGAAATCGGCTATGGCCCCTTTCAGGTCGCCTCTGTCAAGGCGTTGATTGCCGCGCGCAATATAAGAGTTCGCAGGGGCCAGACTCTGAGCGTGAGTGGCGGGGACAGCCAGTACGAAGAGAGCAAGCGCCAGCCAGAGCGGATGATTCATAGGACCTCCTGTGACAAATCTGCGAGACCAGGTGTTTCCGTCTTCATACTGTTAAGCGAGAGAATGAATCAAACCCTATCACCGAGGCTTGAAGTTATCTTCCGGGGATTTGCAATTCCTCGAATATGAGATAATCTTTTGGCCATCATTCGCCTCAAGATTTGTTTTCGGTGAAGGAGTAAGTCATGCCTCCTCTTCCCGGCGAGGTCACACAACTGCTCATCAAGTGGGGCCACGGAGACCCGGCTGCCTTTGAAGAACTGATCCCCGTCGTCTACGCCGAGCTGAAGAGGGTCGCCAGGCGCTACATGGGCAAGGAACGGGTAGACCACACGCTCCAGACCTCGGCTTTGATTAACGAGGCTTACCTGAGACTGGTTGACTGCCACACGATCGAATGGCAGGACCGCAATCACTTCTTCGCCGTCTCGGCCCAGATCATGCGGCACATCCTGATTGACCATGCCCGTAGCTATCAGTACACCAAGCGCGGGGCTGGCGCCGAGAAGGTGCCGCTGGAGGGGGCGGAAGCCCTGCGCATCGACCGCGCCGAGGAGCTGCTCGCTCTGGATGATGCGCTCAAAGGGCTTGAAGCTTTCGACCCGCGCAAGAGCCGGATCACGGAGCTGCGCTTTTTCGCCGGGCTGACGGTCGAAGAAACGGCCGGGGTGATGGGGCTTGCGCCAGTGACGGTGATGCGCGAGTGGCGGGCGGCGAAAGCCTGGCTTCACCAGGCGATGACCGGCAAAGAGCCGGTGAAAAAGAATGATAGGTAATCAGCAGGTTTATCGCTTTACCAGGTGAAGGCAGAAATAATATGGATGCTCAGCGCTGGCGGCAGATAGACAGAATCTTTCAAGCGGCTCTGGAACAAAAACCCGCCGAGCGGGCTTCCTTCCTCGACGAGGCCTGCTCCGGAGATCAGCGGCTGCGCAGTGAAGTCGAAGCGTTGCTTTCATCCGACGGGCAGTGTTGCGGTCTGCTTGAGATGAATCCGTTCGAGGCCGCGGCCGATCTGCTCGCGCAAGACCTGCTGGAACTGGCTGAGGGCGAGATGGTCGGCCACTACAGAGTGCTTGGCCTGCTCGGCGCGGGCGGCATGGGACAGGTCTACCTCGCCGAGGACGCGAGGCTCGGTCGCAAAGTGGCGTTGAAGCTCCTGCCCGCAAGCTACACGCGAAGCGAGTCCCGGTTGCGCCGCTTTCAACAAGAGGCGCGCTCGGCCTCCGCGCTGAATCATCCCAACATTCTCACCATTCATGATATCTAGGAGATAGAAGGCCTTCACCTTATCGCAACCGAATACATCGAGGGCGAGTCGCTGAGGGAGCGCATCAGGCATGGCAGGCTGAGCACAGAGGAATCGCTGGACATAAGCATACAGGTAGCGAGCGCGCTCGCGGCGGCACATCAGGCGGGCATCATTCATCGCGATATAAAGCCGGAGAATATCATGGTCCGGCGCGACGGGCTGGTGAAAGTCCTGGATTTCGGTCTGGCCAAACTGACCGAGTCGCCCGTTGCTGATGCAAGGCTATCAGATGCTGTCGAGAAACCGAGAGAGGAACCATCCTTTGCTGATGGGGGCAAGGAAGTCAGCAACAGAGTAAATACCGAGTCGGGGCTGCTGATGGGGACGCTCGGATCGGCGAGAAGGATCAGGCGCTTGATTGGCTGGAGAGAGCGTACGAGGAGCGCCACCCGGCACTTATCTTCCTCAACCTCGATCCTAAGTGGGAAAGCCTTCGACCGGAGCAGAGATTCCAATCTCTGCTCCAACAGATTCGCCTTGCGCCTTGATACTCATGTCGAGCTTCTTTGACGATAGATTTGTCCCCAGGCTTTACGAACAACTCGGGGCGAAGGCTCACTCGCCACTCAATGTTGTATTCGACCGCACCGGGCGGTCTAACTCTTAAAGCCGCGTCTGCTCCGCGCGCGGCGCTTTCTACCTTACTATACCCTGTGCGGCGAGGAAGAACGACTCCAAGGCGATCGGTGTGCCTATCGTCGAGATGGGAAGGGAAGAGGAGGTCTTTACGTGTCGCGCCGATTGTGAGCGTAGGCCCTTTCCGGCTCTATCACTCATCGGGCACAATACAGGTTTCGCACGTCTCGAAAGCGGCCCGAGAGCCGACTTACAATTTGCCTCGAAAGCTTGTCTATGCGCTTATGACCGGGTAATAGTAAAGGCATGAATTTCGGGGGGACGTCGCACCGAAAAGCGCGCCCAGGATGCGTACTGCGAATCGCTTCCGGGCGAATAGCAGTGCTGGCTTCGACCCTCGTTGTATGCTCATCGCTTATCGCCGGAGCGGAATCGCCGACCGGCAATCAACATTCGGGATCAAACGCGAATCAAGACTCAAATCGCGCCCGAATAGAACCGGCGCCACAGCAGAAGCTGATTGTGAGCGTTGTGGACGATAACGGCGTCGCTGTTCAGTCTGCGCGAGTAACCATCACTCATCTTGAAATCCATACCCTTATAAAAGGCGAGACAGATTTCGCCGGGCGCCGCGAGTTCTCCGGCTTGAGCGCGGGACTTTACCGCGTTCTGGTTGAGAAGGAAGGATTCTATGCCGCGAAGATGGACGAGGTTCAGGTGGGCGGAGCGGTATCTCTGGAAGTCGTCCTCAACTATGTGCAGGAATTCGCCGAAAGCATCGATGTGACCTATTCCACCCCCGCTATTGACGTAACCAAAACTAATGCCGGTGAAACACTCGACAGCCAGAAGATTCTCAACATCCCCCATCCGACCACGAGCGACATCAAGAGCCTTCTGTCTTTCGTTCCGGGAATAGTTCAGGATCCGGCGGGAGAGATTCACCTCAACGGCTCTGCTTCCAATCAAACCTACAATCAGCTTGACGGGTTCAATATGACCAATCCGGTGAGCGGGCTGTTTGCTTTCCGCGTGAGCACGGATGCGCTTCGCTCAATAGAGGTTTTAAGCAGTCGCTATTCGGCTGAATACGGGAAAGGCTCGGGCGGCGTCATTGCGCTCAACACCGGGATGGGCGACGATCGCTTCCGATTCTCGGCCACTAATTTCGTACCATCTGTTCAAACACGCAAGGGATTGAGTCTTGATAGATGGACTCCGCGAGCGACTTTTTCAGGCCCTTTGAAGCGCAAGCGCGCCTGGTTTTACGAAGCCGCCGACGCAGAATACAACCTCGACATCGTCAACGAGCTGCCGAAAGGCGCTGACAGAAACCGCTCCTGGCGCGTCAGCAATCTCACAAAGGCGCAGGTAAATCTGAACCAATCGAACATCCTCACCGCCGGTTTCCTCTTCAACCGCTTTCACGCAGACCACCTGGGGATCTCTCGATTCAACCCCCTGGAAACGACGCGCGACCTGACGCGGAATGCATACCTTCTCACGATCAAAGAACAGTCATACTATTCAAATGGCTCGCTGCTCGAAATCGGATTCGCAGCGAGCCGCTTCCGTTTTGATGAAGAGCCGGTCGCCGGTGATCTGCCTTTCATCATCAGCCCCGAAGGCGCGAGCGGCAACTACTTCAAGTCTTCGGAGGAGCGCGCCGGGCGCTTGCAGTTGATAGCGAATCTCTATCTGCCGCCGTTCGTCCGTCCGGGCCGTCACGAATTCAAGCTCGGCCTGGGCGCGGATCGAATCTTCTACGATAAACAATCCGAGCGGCGAGCGATTACGGTTTTACGCGAAGACCGAACGCTCTCGCGCAGGATCCATTTTGACGGTTTCTCGAACCTTAAAAAGAACAATTTCGAGGCGAGCGCATACGCTCAAGATCGCTGGTCAATAACCGCCCGCTCGCTTGTGGAATTAGGGCTGCGTGTGGATTGGGACCAGATAATTCGCAGCATGCTGCTCTCGCCGCGTTTTGCTTTCAGCCATCTCCTCACGCGTGATGGGAGCACGAAGATAGCTGGCGGTGTAGGGCTATTTTATGACGCCGCGAACCTTGACCTGATAACTCGCCCTCTGGATGGGCGGCGCACCGATCTGTTCTTCAGTGAAGATGGACTTACGCTTAGCCGCCCGCCTCTGGAGACACGGTTCCGCGCGGACGAAAGCGATTTGAAAGCGCCTCGGTTTATCAACTGGAGCGTGGGCGCGGATCAGAAGTTACCGGCCTCGATTTATCTGCGCGTAGAAGTCATCGGGAAGCGAGGCCGCAATGTGCCCGCTTTCTTCGATGCCGGCGGCGACGGGCTCGTCGAGCCCGGTGCGCTTTTCGAGTTGCGCAGCGCAAGGCGAGACAGCTTTGATTCGCTTCAGATCACCGCGCGGCGAGAGTTCGGTCGCGGCTACGAAATGATGGCTTCATACACGCGCTCGTCGGCCCGATCTAACGCGGTCTTTGATTTCAATATAGACAGCCCCGTCTTCAGCAATCAGACTGAGGGGCCCCTCCTCTGGGATACGCCGAATCGCTTCATATCGTGGGGGTGGTTTCCGCTCATCAGAGAATTCGACCTTGCCTACTCGCTCGAATGGCGCGACGGGTTTCCGTTCAGCGTCGTCAACCAGGATCAGCAATTGGTCGGGCCGCCGAATTCTCGCCGGCTGCCCGCAGTCTTCTCATTGAACGTGCATATCGAACGAAAATTCCAGGCGATGGGGCTGAGGTGGGCTTTGCGCGCAGGCTTCAACAATGTGACCGGGCGCGATAACCCGACCGGCGTAAATAACAACATTGACTCGCCTGAGTTTCTCACATTCGGAGGCGCGCAGGGTCGCGCTTTCACAGGGCGCATCAGGTTCCTGGGCCGAAAATAGAGCCCGCGCGCAACCGGCGAAGTGGCCTGAGCGGATTATCCGGCTTTAGCCTAGCGTTGCGCTGCTTCGATCATCACGGTAATTGATGATGCAAGATTCCGCGAACGATAAACACGCTGGGTGGCCTTTTTGTAGTCCTCTGCGGTCGCCTTCGGGATCTCCATGAACTTCTGCGGGTTTCGGTCGATGAGCGGGAACCAGCTGCTCTGCACATGCACCATGAGTTTATGTCCCGCGCGAAAGCTGTGATACACATCGGGCAATTCGAAACTGATCTCAGCCGGTTTGCCCGGAGTCATCGGCTCCGGCCTTTCAAAGCTGTTGCGGAACTTGGCGCGGAAAGGTTCGCCGCGCACAAGCTGTTGGTAACCGCCCATCATCACACGGTTCGCAGCAACCGGCTGACCCTGCTGGGGCGCGGGCGTCGGATAGTTTCCCGGATAGACATCTATCACTTTCACGATGAAATCCGAATCCGTCCCCGACGTTGATACTTGCAGCTTGACTTTGATCGGGCCTGCGATGGTCAGATCGGATTCGAGCGGCTCTGTCTCGTATACCAGCACGTCTGTGCGCGAGGAGGCGAACCGCTGATCTTCGGTCATATAGTCTCGCGTCATCCCCATCGCGACATAGCCGAGATACGGCACAGGCTTGTTCGGGTCGCTGATGTATTCGTCAAACCCGCTTTGATCATCTTCGGTCGGCGCCTGGTTATTCAAGCGGCCACCGCCGCGCAGGTAAAACGTCAGCGGTTGCAGGTTCTTCGGGGGCCACTGATCAAGCCGTCGCCATTCGTTCAAACCCGTGACGAACATCCACGCCTCAGCCGTTTCGGACGGCTTGTCTTTCAGGTAGCGCATAAAAAACGGGAACTGAATCTGCTCGCGAAATACAGCCGATGTCTTCACGCCGAAGTTGAGATTGCCTAATTTGTCGCCGTCGCCGCGCGACCAGCAGCCGTGGCACCATGGCCCCATCACCAGGCTATTTACCGTGCCGGGGTTAAGAGTTTCGACGGCGCGATATGTGCGCAACGGCCCCATCGGATCTTCGGCATCGAACCAGCCGCCGACGTTGAGCACTGCCGGCGTTACGTTCTTCATGAACTTCCAGAGCGAGCGTTGCTGCCAGAACTCGTCATAGTTCGGATGGTCGACGATCTCTTGCCAGTAGGCGGCTTCGCCCTTGAAGTATCTCTTATTCGCTTCGGCGAGCGGGCCTAGCCTCAAAAAGAATTCGTAACCGTCGGGCGTGCCGAAATCAAACTCGGGAAGCCCTCTGGGCGGCGTCGGAGACCCCAGGCGCGGAAGGAAGAAACCATAGAAGCCGAAGTTTGCCGCCAGCATAAACGCGCCGTTGTGATACACGTCATCGCCCATGTAGTAATCGGTCGTCGGCGCTTGAGGTGAGACTGCCTTGAGCGCAGGGTGCGCGTCCATCATGCTGGCGGCGACATGAAAGCCGGGCTGCGATATGCCGATCATGCCGACCTTGCCATTGTGATTCGGAATGTTCTTCAAAAGCCATTCGATGGTGTCGTAGGTGTCTGTGCTTTCGTCGATCTCCTTCGGCGTGCGTTTGTCCGGTTGAAAAGGGCGCACCTGCGAGAACTCGCCTTCCGACATGTGACGACCGCGCGCGTCCTGGTAGACGAAGATGAATCCCTCTTTCTCGAAGTGTTCCGAGGGGCCAAGCGCCGGGCGATAATTATCAACGCCATACGGCGCGATGCCGTACGGCGTGCGAGTCAGCAGGAAAGGATAGGTCTGAGACCTGTCTTTCGGAGTGTATACGGCCGTGAAGAGCCGCACGCCATCGCGCATTG
>DASTET010000151.1:0-6498 GCA_035709445.1 Blastocatellia bacterium
CCCGCGCGAGGATATCTCCTCTCCGGAATCTCTTTCTGTACGGATTCAATTAGCCCTGCCGGCCGCCTTTACTTCTTCGAGCCCGTAGAACCTCGCCCCGTTCTTGCTGAGCATCTTCTCTTTCGATTCTTCGGAGACATCGTTTCTACCCTTTATCCATTTGACCGAATTCGGAAACTTGCTGTCCGTATGCGGGTAGTCCGAAGAATAGAGGATATAATCATCGCCGACCATCTGTAAGGCTGCGGGAAGAAGTTTTTCATCCGGCTCGGTGGCGAAATAGCAACTGCCGCTCGTTATGTATTCGAGCGGCTCTCTCCTCATAAGCGGCATCTCACCGGCGCGTCGCTCATAATGCTCGTGCAGACGCTCGATCCAGTAGGGCAGCCATCCGCAGCCCGCTTCCAGGAAAGCGAAACGCAGTTTCGGGAACTGCTCGATGATCCCTCCGCATACAACTGAGGCCACGGCGATCATCTGCTCGAACGGATGACCTATCGCGTGAGTCATGAAGTGAGTATCAAATCGCTCGGTCCCTGCAGCGCGCATGTACGCGCCGTTGCCCCAGTGTATGGCAATAGGGATATCGAGCTTCTGAGCCTCTTCATATAAAGGGTAGAAGTCCGGGTGATCCAGATTCTTGCCATCCACGTTTGGAGGAAGAGTGATGCCTATACAGCCGATATCTTTTATGGCCCGCCTCATCTCTTCGAGTGATGCGGGTATGTCTTGCAGCGGCAGCGTCGCCATGCACTTGAGGCGATCAGGGCTGACGCTACAGAAATCGGCATAGTAGTTATTGCAGGCCCTGCTCATCGCGGCGGCAAAGTCCTTGTCAGAGAGGACAGAGAGGGCAAGCCCCAGGCTGCCGTATATGACCTGCACATCAACCCCATCGAGATCGAGGTCCGCAAGCCTCGCGTGAGGGTCAGCCGCCCCGGCGTGTATACCGCCCATCCTCGTGCCTTCGATCTTTTTCGCATGTGCCTGCTTGAGCTTCGGATCAGGGTAGAGGCGGCCCTCCAATAGGATTCGCGTGAGGCCCATTGTGTCCTTCAAGACCTGCGGTCGGCGCGAATTGTAAGGTTCTTCGAGAAAACGCTCAAAAGCCTCCATCGGCTCGTTAATGTGGGTATCGCAATCGATAATCATTGTGCCCCCAGTCACCGACAAGACGGATAGCAGAGACCCTGAATCCCGTGGCTGATGCGTATTTACTCTGTCTCTAAGTAAACTGACTGACTAATCGGTCGGCATTATATGAGAAGGCAGGAATAGTGTCAAGCGGGCGAGTTATGAGGGCTAATCCGCCCCGTGGAATAAAACCGGCGAGATAAGACTTGAGCGGAGGTCCGGTGTTAAACTAACAGCGAGAGGACTGAGCTATGATTAAAGTACGACCGGCAGGAGAGCGGGGAAAGACAAAGACACCCTGGCTCGATAGCAATCACACATTCTCCTTCAACCGTTATTACGACCCGCGCTACACTGGCTTCCGCGATCTGCTCGTAATAAACGAAGATTATATCGCGCCCGAGAGGGGCTTCGGCACCCATTCGCACGCCGACATGGAGATTCTCTCTTACGTCGTCGCAGGCCAGCTCGCGCATAAAGACAGCACAGGCACAAGCTCTGTGATACGGCCCGGCGAGATGCAGCGCATGACGGCAGGGACCGGAGTCAGCCACAGCGAGTTCAATCCTTCCGAGACGGAGCCGACCCACCTTCTTCAAATATGGATACAGCCGGAGCAACGAGGTTTGAAGCCCGGCTACGAGCAGCGCGAGTTTCCCGAAGAGGAGAGGCGCGGAAGACTGCGTCTGGTCGCATCGCGCGACGGGAGCGACGGCTCGGTGACGATACGCCAGGACGTGAAGCTCTACACGGCGCTGCTCGCTGCCGGTGAAGAGGTCTCGTACCAGCCGGGTGGAGACCGTCACGCATGGGTGCAGGTGGTCAAGGGAGAGGTTACCCTCAACGGCGTGCCCCTCAAAGCGGGCGACGGGGCGGCGATAAGCGAAGAGCGGGCCCTCAATATTAAAGCGACTGATGACGCGGAATTCCTGCTCTTCGATCTTGCATAGCAGATCGTGAGGCTACGGATAATCGCGGAGCCAGTCGCTGGCCATATGACTCGTAACCGACAGGCTCCCGCTCGTATCGAGCACGAGATGCGAATCGTGTGAGCCAGCTACGGGGTCGAACTCCTCGCGCTGTCGCAGGTATGTGCCCCATGTTGCGTCGGAAAGCCCTTCACTCCTGGCAGCGCGTCTATCGAGCCTCGCACGAATCAGGTCCGGCGACAGCCTGCACTCAATGATCTTCCAGTCCGCTCCGGCATCAGCCGCCATACTGCGAGCCGTCGCGCGGTCGACTTCGCGGCGAAAAGTCGCATCAAGCACCACGCCTCTATCTTCTGCCAGCAGGGCTCGACCTGTCTCCAACAGCTTCATATAGGCCAGGCGATTTGCCTCCGCGCTGTAAGGCCCTGCTCCGTACTCGTATGTTTGCTTCCCCGTTCCAAAGATAGATTTACGCACGGCGTCGGCTGAGACGACGCGCAGACCCAGCTCGCCCGCTATTGCCCGCGCAACCGAAGTCTTCCCGGTCCCCGATAACCCTACAACGGCGATCACTGTCGGCTTATCGAGCGGAGCAGCGTATCGCCTCGCGAGATGAAAATAACTTTTCGCCCGCGTCGTCGCCGCGTTACGCTCAGCTTCAGTGAACTCCGCCTCATTCAGCCTGAAGCTGAGAACCTTCCCCCGAATATAAGCTCGATAACAACGATAAAAGGGAAGAAGGGCGAAGAGACAACGGTCCCCGGATCGTGCCTGATACCGCTCGCTGAAGTAATAACCCAGGTCGGGCCTTCCTCGCGCATCCAGGTCCATCGCCAGAAAAGCAACCTCGCTCGCAGCATCGCAGCAGCGGAATCGTTCGTTGAACTCAATGCAGTCGAAAATGCAAATGCTTTCCGTCACACAGATGCTTTCTGAGCGCAAATCGCCATGCCCGTCACAGATCCAGCCGTCGCGCACACGGCTTCTCAACATATCGCCGGAGCTTTCCATCCAGCGATCGATCCACGCGCGAATGGTATCGAACTCCGACCTGCTTATCGTGCGATCTATGTACGGGGCGGTCTGTGTGAAGTTCTCTTCCCAGTTGCTTTTTATTACCTCCGGGCTGCCGTAATAATCGACGTCCGGCCCTCGCCTC
Organism: Blastocatellia bacterium; assembly: GCA_035709445.1. Lineage (GTDB taxonomy): Bacteria > Acidobacteriota > Blastocatellia > UBA7656 > UBA7656 > DASTET01. The sequence goes on from DASTET010000151.1 coordinate 3,223, forward strand.
GCATCTCTATGAAAGGCGCTGAGCCGAGCGGCTACCCGATCAATAATGGCTTCGGTTACTTCGTCCTTTGCGACGAGCTGATCGAGCATCCGCTCGGCGGGGAGCCGCTTCATCAACACGGCATAATCGATCGTTCTTCCTTCACCGCTGAGGCGAGGCTGTCCTTCGACGTCTCGAATCTGTCGCACGCCCAGGTAAGTGTCGGAGCAGAGGCGGCGGTTGAGATCGACCTCAGCCTCGCAAGCAGAGCGCCGCTTTTCGAGCGTAGTGTAATCAAGAAAGCCGAAGTCGACAGGCTTTTTCAGCTTCAGCGCATGACGCTTGCCGAGCAGAACGACCGATATGTGCGTTTGAACCATCTCGACCGGCAGGTCTTCTTCCGCCCAGTCTGCGGCATGCCGCAGGCGCTCGACCATATCGAGCCAAGCCCGCAAGTCGGTCCGCACTTCAACATCGTCCTTCATCACTCACATGGTATCACGCTCAAAGCGTGGCAGAGACGAGGAGAATGGACAGGATTTACAGGATTGACATATGAGTCGAATGAAATCGGCGGCGTCTTCTTATCTTTTCTGTCAATCCTGTAAATCCTGTCCATTCCGACTCAGCTTGAAGCGCTGGCCGCACGACCGACGGCATCTCCCTCCTTGAGCGTCGCCCTCTCTCTCGCAAGCGCTTCGGCCCTCTCCTTTATGCCGAGCATCATTCTTCGTTCCATTATGAAGTGAGACGGCTCGAACACCACATAGTTAACAAGCCAGCCGAGCGGGCCGGGTCTCCTGATGCCTCGATTGCGAATAATCAGTCGGGTCGTGTTTTCGTCTACCTCTTTAAGATAAAGACCCCACGTCCCGCTGACGACGATTCTGTCGTCTTCAGAAATCTCTCCCTGACCGCCGAGCACAATCGCCCGATAAGGCTCCACGAAGATGACCGGCAGCGGCGGCGCTTTAGGATGGAGCCATACGACGTCTCCTTTTCGAAGGCTCTGCCATTCCGGAACTATTCGATCGGCGTTATGCATCTTGCAGCCAACCAGGTTTTCAAGCCATGCATAGCTGTAGAATCCGCCGCGCGTCTGTCCGATTTGAACGAGCCACGGCCATACATCGGTGACCGGCGCATTGATCGTGATAGCATGAGTGGCCCCAAATTCGGGGTCGGGCAGGATTTCATCGCCCGGAAGCGTTTCAATCCTTTCTTCCTCAGTCGCCCCCCAATTGAGATGCCAGGGCCGCATCAAAAACATATAACCGGCAACGCCGGCTGCTCCCGCAAGCGTGGTCCCAATAAGCTTTGAAACTAACTTGTCTTCAGCCATTTCTTTTCCCCCCTTCATGATTGAGGTTCGCTCGGGCGAACTACCCGTAGAGAACGATTGCTTTTGGCACACCAGTACTTTTCAAACTACTCTATGAGAGTGAAATCGACCGGCGCCAGGACGCCTGTCACACTTCGCAGTGACGGCAATCACATCCGTTGTTTGCATCCCGGCCCGAAAGATTCATCTCCTTTCCACGCTCGCGCCGTCTTCGATCTGGTTTGACGGGTGAAGAATGATCTCCGCGCCCTCATCGATGCCGCTCAGTACCTCGGCTTCAAGCTGGCTCCTGTGGCCGACTTCGACCTCTCGCCTGCGGGCCCTACCCTCTTCGATGACAAAGACGCTCCACTTATCACCCTGTCGAAAAAGGGCGCTTGAGGGGACCTTCAACGCATCGCTGCTCTCCCAGATGATGATCCTCGCCTCCACGCGGTATCCATCGCCGAGCGCAGCGGGCAGGTCGAGGAAATCCGCAACGATGTTGACGCGCTGCTCCTCTATGCCCAGAGCAGAGACCTTTGTGAAAGCCGAGCACTCGACTGTCCTCACGCGCGCCCGAAGCGGCACTTCCCCTCCCCAGTCTTCGAGAAGAACCAGAGCGCCGGGCCTTACTTTCACGGCATCGGTCGAAAGCACATCTACCACCATTTCCATTTTGTCGGGGTCGCCCAGCGCTATAATCGGGGTCCCGACCGCGACAACCCGCTCGCTCTTTTCGATGACTTGCAGCACGCGCCCGCCGACAGGGGACCGCAGCCTCACGGTCTCTACCGCAGCTTTTTGCTCCGCATCGATTGACATCAGCCCCGCGCGCGCCAGCTTCACTTCGGAGGCCGCAGCTTCCGCTTTAAAACGGGCCGCCTCAATCTCGGTCGCGGTCGTGATCTCAGCATTCTTCGCCTGCTCAAGCGTCTGGACAGAGACGAGTCCATCTTTTGCCAGCCGCTCGGCGCGCTCGCGCTCCAGCCGTGCCTGTTCATGGTTGGCAAGGGCGCACTCAACCCGCGCGTCGGCTTCACGCTTGAGGGCCTCCGCCGATTGCACGCGCGCAATCACTTCCTCCCGCTGGCGAGGGTCAAGCGGGGACGGAGTGATTACGGCAACAACCTGGCCCCGCGCCACCTTATCGCCATCGTGAAGCTCTACGCGCGCGAGCCGCCCCGCTACGGGCGCGGCAATCACAAAGCGGTCGTGGGCGCGGGTTTCGCCTTCCTCATCTATCGTGACGCGAAGCGGCCCTCGCGTCGCGCGAGACGCTTCAACCTTATTGGGCGAAGGCCATAGCGCAAAGACGACCAGCGCGGCGAGCACGAGGATCAGAAGGATAGAGATGATATGACTTCGTTTCATTTTCATAACGGCATCACTCTCTGGTCTTCAAGACCTCGACCAGGTCCAGCCGCCCAAGCCGCCACTCGACAAGCAGCCCCGATACGAGCGCGGCGCAACCTGTCACGCAAAGCGCGAGCGCAGGGGTTCTTTGCGTGACCACGAGCGGCAAACGCATCATCTCATTGTCGACGGACTTCGTGATCAGGAAACAGAGCAGATAACCGATCACATAGCCGACCGGGATGGCAATGGCCGTCAGGATCGCCTGCTCGCCGAGCAGCATCACCCCTATCTCCGCCCTCGTAAAACCGAGCACCCTGAGGCTCGCAAGCTCGCGCCCGCGCTCGGAAAGCGTTATTCTCGCGCCGTTGTAGACCACGCCCAGCGCGATCACGCTTGCGAAGACAATGATGATCGAAGTCATCACCCACATCGTCCTTGCAAAAGTATCATTGAAGTTCGCGAGGATAGTCGAGGGAATAATCACGCCGCTAACCGAAGGCGCAAGCTTCAGCTTCGAATAAAGGACAGGGAATTCGCTCGCATCAACCATCAGCCGCACGCCTGAGATGGTCTCCCCCTCGCGCAGCAACCGGTTCAGCGCCTTTAAATCCATGTAG
>DASTET010000152.1:0-2614 GCA_035709445.1 Blastocatellia bacterium
TGAGTCTTTCTTGGATTGATCCGGGGATGACGCCGCCGTCAGGGTGCAGAATCTCTCATCTTCAGCCGAAGAAAATCTCAGCGGTCTGATATATATCCTGGCTTACTGTCTTGAGCCTGTCGGCAACTTCTTCGAGCGGGACGCTGCCGATCTTCGTCCCCTGCAAGGCGGCCATCCTGCCAAACTCGCCCCGCATCACCATCTCTACAGCGTAGACCCCCATTCGAGTTGCGAGCACGCGATCATAGGCAGTAGGGGAGCCGCCCCTTTGAATGTAGCCGAGCACGGCGACGCGCGCGGGAAGCGTTGTCCGCCTCTCGATCTCACGTCCTACGAAGTGGCCGATCCCGCCCAGGTGCTCTTCGCGGTAGATTCGCTGCTTCTGTTCGTCAGTCAGGAAATCATCGTCCTGATGGGGCCGCGCGTCCTCGGCGACTACTACTATAGAGAATGGCCTTCCCATCTCCTTGCGTTTCGACAGCATCTCGCACACTGCCGAGATGCGAAAAGGTATCTCAGGAATGAGAATTATATCGGCGGCGCCTGCGATGCCGGCAAAGGTGGCTATCCACCCGCTGTGACGCCCCATCACCTCTACAACCATGACGCGGTGATGAGCCTCGGCTGTTGTATGCAGCCGGTCAATCGCTTCGGTCGCTATAGAGACTGCCGTATCAAACCCGAATGTATAGTCTGTGCCCTCGATGTCATTGTCTATGGTCTTCGGGATGCCCACGATGGGATACCCTTCGTCTCTCCACATACGCATAGAACAGGAAAGAGTGCCGTTCCCGCCTGCGACGATCAGAGAGTTCAAGCCGAACTTTCGCCAGTTGTGTCGAATCTTTTGAATCGATTCCTTTTCGGTTAGCGGGTTGGTCCGCGAGGTGCCGAGAATAGTACCCCCTCTGTACTGTATGCCCGCGACCGAGTACCTCGTAAGCGGCTCTATGTCTCCGTCGATGAGCCCCTGCCAGCCGGAGTGTATCCCGAGGACCGATTTTCTTTCAGCGACCGCCTTTCGAACCACTGCGCGGATGACCGCGTTGAGTCCGGGACAATCACCGCCACCTGTCATAATCCCCAGATAATCGTCCATCTCTTCCTGCCTACACGGTGATGATTGCATGGAGCCGGACCAAAATGAAAGCCTTCAGCGTCGAAGGTTGTCTCTGCCATGGGCAGAATATATAATCGGCAGGGGCGAGGCTGTCAAATTCGGCCTGTAATGCGGTTGAAAGCGAGAGGGCGCGTCTGTTGTTATGAGTGGCGCTGGCTCCATCAAAGGGCGAGGGGAAGTTCTCGTATTTGCACACTGAAGCTGAGCAACCAGATAATCCGCTGATACTGTCGTTCGACACATCATCAGAACGCACGAGCATGGCTGTGGCGCGCGGAGACCGCATTCTGTCGATGTTTGGCGCCGCGCTTGGCGAGAGACGGTCGGAGCATCTATGGGACGAGTTAGAGTTTCTTCTCAAGAGTGCAGGCGTCGGCCTCGGAGACATAGAGCTGTTCGCAGTCTGTACGGGGCCGGGAGGGTTTACAGGGCTGAGGGTCGGGCTGGCCGCAATCAAAGGATTCGCCACAGCCGGAGCAAGGAGTGCCGTCGGCGTCACATCGCTTGAAGCCCTGGCCTTTTCTGCTCGCGAAGAAGGGACAGTGCTCGCGCTTGTCAGCGGGTATAAAGAGAGTTATTACTATCAGGTCTTCGAATGCGCAGGGTCGGGATTACCTTATGCCAGGTGTGAGCCCTCTCTGGCAACCTGTAACGAGATCGTAGAGAGTGTGATCGGTATAGAGAGCATCATATTGATCGGGGAGGGAACAGAAAAGGTGATTGAGGGTGCCCGCGCAATAGGTCCGAAGACGGCCGGAGAGAGACGTGCTGACGTTTTGATAGAAAGCTGGTCGATCAGGACTCAGCCGGAATTTCTCGCGGACAGTATCGCGCGCGTGGCACACTTAAAATTCCTTAGCGGAGGAGCGGTCGAGCCAGCCTGCTTACATGCGTGTTACGTCCGCCCCGCAGATGCAGAAGTGAAGCTATCGCTTGGGCTGGTTGGAAGGGGTCTCAAGTAGTTTAATCGTTCGACGATTTATCAAGGAGCAAAGACTTGTCACTGAGCGATTCGAGGCAGCAAATAAGTTCGCCGCTTGTGCGCCCCTACGTTATCGATTCGATGAAAGAAGCAGACCTCATTTATGTTGTCGATATCGAAGAGGTGACGGGTCTCAATCGGTGGGGATACGATGCCTATCGCCGCGAATTGATTAAGAACGCGAATTCCATAATGCTCGTCGCCCGCAGTCTTGAGACGGGCAGGGGAGTCATCGGGTTTTTCGCTGGCTGGACCGTCGAAGACGAGATGCACATAAACAATATCGCTTCGCACCCTGATTACCGGAGGATAGGGATCGGCGAAAGCCTTATGAATGCCGGCATAGAGCAGGGCAGGCTGCGTGGCGCTCGATACGTGCTGCTCGAAGTGCGGGCATCCAACAGCGGTGCTCAATCGCTATACCGGAAGATGGGTTTCCGCTATGTGGGCAGGCGCAGAGACTATTATCGGTTCCCCACAGAGGACGCGCTCGTAATGAAGTTCGTGCTCGA
>DASTET010000153.1:0-3654 GCA_035709445.1 Blastocatellia bacterium
GCCTTGAGCGTGCGTGAGCCGGAGGCAGACTTTATTTGAAATAAGTTCTTATCGCCGAGCTTCACGCCCGCGACGAAAGAGAAGGGCTGAAGAAAGCCAGATTGAGGCGGTTTGAGACCGGCGCTGCGGAACTGTTCGGCAATATACCTGCCTGCCTGGTCCGCGCCCTCGGTGCCTGTCCGCCGCCCCTGCAATTTTTCGGAGGCGAGATGGCGAACGTGCGCGGCGATGCGTTCAGCCGATACTCGGGCATCGCGCGCGGCGCTTTGAAGGGCGGCGGTCGCCGTTACAGGTCTGTGAGTGATCCCCGTAGGGAAGGACAACAGCGCCAGGGCTGCAAACAGCATCCATGCTCTTTTCATCTTCATTACAACTCCCATCGCGTTTATTGAAGCTCGCTTAGCAAGACACGCTTGAATCATAGCCACCGGCACAAACGAGTGTCAAATTAGACCGGGTTGACAGGGCGAATCGGAAGGGGATAGAAGAGATGGACAGGATTTAGAGTATTAACAGAAAAGATAAGCTCTCTTGTCAATCACGTAAATCCTGCCCCTCTCTCTTGCGGTTCGGATTAGATGTCATCTACACCGGGCGATCTGAACATGCGCGGGGCGCCCGCAAGAAGCCCCAGCAGCAGGAAGGCCAGGATGATCCCCGCCGTGCCTGCTCCGCTCTGCGTGGCGAGCACCGGCACCCGCGCGAGCGTGAGCAGTTGCGCAAGCCCCAGCGAGATTAAAAGCGCCCACCACGACCACCGCTCGCCCCGGCGGTAAGGCACAAGGACCACCCAGGCGGCAATCAATCCGTACGCGAGCGCCCAGGCCGCCGCCGTCGCCCGCCGCCCGCGTAAAGCCTTGATGACCTCTTCGCTCTCGCCGCCTATGACGCTCAACTGGCTGAGCGTAAAAGTGGGAGTCAGGTTGTCCTGCGGGCCGAAGTAGGCTATGTAAAGCGAGTTGAGCGATACCAGGACTATGACGACTGAAAGCAGGAGCAGCAATACCCAGCTTGTCAGAAACAACAACCGTGTGCCTTTCATCATTTCTCCTCTGTTCTCGTTATTCTTTGCCGTTGAGGCCGGCCAGCGCGACCTCAAGCAGGATGATCTTTTTTATCCCGCGATAAAACGGCTCTATCCAGCACCACTCGGTTAAAGCGTGCGCATCCCCGCAGGGGGCCGCCCCGGTCGAGATGGCCGGGATGCCTGCAAGCATAGCAATGTTGGCGTTGTTCGAAGCGTTCGGGGTGACGGGCACGTTCTCGAATCCGATAGCATAATGCACGGCCTCGCTCATGCGCACGGTGAACGATTCGCGGTTTCCGGGGGGTTGCGCCGCCGGCAGCTTCTCTCCGATTATCTCGGTCCTGACCTTCATCCCCGCGCGCTCGGCCTCCTCGCTGAGTATATCAGCTATCTTTCGCTCGAACTCATCGATGAGCTTCTGCTCGGTCGAGCGCAAATCGACGGTAAACCATGCGTCTGATGCTTTAGCGTTGACCACCTCCGCGCCGCCGAGCATTCCTATGTTCAGGTTGACCGCAGGCTCCTTCGGAAGCTCAAGCTCGTATATGCGAGAGACGGCGCGGGCGAGCGGAAGCGCGGCAGAATAGGGCGGCGTCCTCGACCGCGTGTGGCCGCCCGGCCCTATGAAATGATGGCGGTACCAGTTGATCCCTATGCCGCCGTAGGTCAGCCCTTCGTAACCGCCGTCGAGCGCGACGTACTGGCCTATGCGGTCTTTGTTCTCTTCTACGAATCGTTTTACTCCGACCATATTCGTCTCTTCCTCGACTGTGAAGACGAATATCAGATCGGCAGCGGTCTTTATATTTGCGTGGTTGAGCGCGCGGATCGATGCCATCAGCGCTTCGATATTTCGAGTATTGTCTCCGACGCCGGGCGCGAATATCTTGCCTTCGCGGACCTCGGCCTTTATTTCGAGACCTTCCTGAAAGACGGTATCGAGGTGCGCGTCGAAGACGACCGCCTTTGCGTTGCCGGTCCCTTTACGAACGGCTATGAGATTGCCCGCCTTGTCGTAATAGACCTTGTCGAGCCTGTATGAAAGGAGGAGCTTTCTTATGGCCTCGGCGCGGCGGCGTTCTTTGCCCGACGGCGCGTTGATCTCCGTAAGCATCTTCCACTCGCTCAGTATCTGATCGCGGTTTGCTTCGACGTGCTCGAACGCGCGCTTCACATCCTGCCGACCCATGATGGCTCTGGCTTCCGACGTCAGGTCCTGCGCGCTTGCGCCCGCGCTCGCGAAAAGCGCCGCGCAGACGAACGCAATAGTAACTCTCAACATGCCGGTTCTCCCTTGATAGTCTGGCGAGTCGCTTTAATGACAGACGTCGCTTGAATGAGATAATCCTAGATAATGAGCGCCGTCAAGAGCAGGACGCGCCAGACTCGCGACTCGCCAGACTCGCCAGACTGTTCAGGGGTTGGCAGCGCGGCGCGGGCGAGTCTCGCGTTTGAGGACCGCGTCGTTGGGGCGGGGCCCTCCGCCGAGCCTCCACTCGATCCGCTTTATTGCGACCGTCGCGATATCGGATGTTCCGGCCCCGCTCGTCCGGGCAATCGGCTCAAGCTCGTTGATCGTAGCCTGATCGCCGATGCGGCCGAGTATCTCTATGACGCTTCGCCGAACTTGCTTGTCGCTCGAACGGACATAAGGGAAGAGGTCAGCCGGCGAGTTTGCTTCCATCAGGTAGTGGTAAGCCTGGTCTTGCTGGTCAGTGCCGAGCTTGCGCACGACGTACTGGATATTAGGGCGGCTGCCCATCTTGTAAAGGGCCCATTGCTGGGCGAGCTTTACGTGGCTGCTGCGCTCGGTCAGGACGAGTCGCGATATCTGGTCGAGGTAGCGCGGGTCTGCTATGCGGGCGAGCCCTTCGAATGCGTAGCGGCGGCGGTCATCGTCGCGGTCGGCCATGTTCTCGACAAAAGTCTGTTCGGCCCTCTCGTCGCCTATGAGCGAGAGCGCCCACAGCGCCGCCTCATCACGCTGAGGCTGGTAGGTGAAGACGCCCTTGACCGCGCCGGTCACCTTTGTAATCGTGCCCTTCTTTTCAGGGCCGAGCCCATAGACGGAGAGCAGCGGCTCGACCGCCGGTTCGTACTTGAGCATCCCTGCGGCGACCATCGCCTGAGTGCGAACCTTATGATTCGAGTCGCGGAAGAAAGGGATGAGATACTGACCGGCTGTCGGGTCCCCGATTTTTATGAAGGCCCTCAGCACATCTATGCGCACGTCCTGATCGGCGTTGAGCGCGGCAGCCAGTTGCGGTATCGCCGCCGACCCGCGCAGCACTCCGAGCGCGCGGATCGCCGCTATGCGCACATCACGCTCGTGGTCCTGGTGCGCCGATTCGCCGAGCGCGGTAATTATCGCCGGGTCGACGACCTGATAGGGTTCTATGATCTCGTGGTCGCTTGTGTCGAGGAACGGGTTAAACAGGTTCCAGCCCGTTCGCCGGTTCGTGATGAAGTCTATATCGTGCTCGGTGTAGAGCGCGACGAGCGAGCGGACCGCGACTCGGCGAACGTTTGCCTGCGAGTCTTTCAGCGCGCCGATCATATCGGGCAGCGTCGAAAAATCTTTAATCAGCCCGAGCGCATTGACCGCTTCGGCGCGCACCTCGCGGTCT
>DASTET010000154.1:0-10177 GCA_035709445.1 Blastocatellia bacterium
AAAGGGCGCTGTATGCGCGCCCGCCACATCTTCGACTTCGGGGAACTCTTTGACGGCGAGAAAAAGCTGGCGGGTCGTCTCGACCTGCGCCGCGCTGTGGTAGTCGTCCGACTTCTGCTTGACGTCTATCGTCACGTTCCATACGTCGTCGTATCTGAAGCCGAGCGGCTGGCTGTAGTTGTCCGTGTAAAGGACGACAAGTACGACTACCGCAAACAGCACGAGGAAAGAGAAGAATATCTCGACGGTGACGAGAAAGTTCACCCGCTTTCGGTTCCAGACGAGCTTGAACATTTGCTTGATCATCGCGATGCCCCTTTGAGCGCCTGGACGGGGTTGAGCCTCGACATCTTCCACGCCGGGTAGACGCCCGAAAACAGCCCGAAAAAGATGGCCGTTGCGAGCCCGTATAAAAAGACCCTGTAGTTCATATGAAACTCTGCGTACTGTATCAGCCCGCTTTTGGTAATCGCGCCGAGCACGACGAGCGAGCCGATAAACCCTATCACCCCGCCGACCAGCGTGAGCAGCACGTTTTCGACCACGAACTGGCCTACCAGCGTCCACGACGAAGCGCCGAATGCCTTGCGAACCCCGATCTCGCTCGCTCGCTCCATGATGCGGCTCACGTTTATGTTTATCAGGTTCACCGTCGGAAGCAGCATGAAGAGCAGCATCATCACCGCCATCGCGAAGATGACGCGCGCGCCGGACGCCTCCGATTCGCTATCCGAGCTGAAGAAGCGCGACACGGATTCCATGAATGTCTCCGCCGAGCCGCTCATACGGTTGAACTCGCGCGGGTCGGGAAACTCTACGCTGGCGAGGCGAGACTTGAACTCTTCTTTGATCGAGGGAAAATCGTCCGCGCTGCGGGCGAGCATCGTCCCGAAGAACCCGCCTACCATCACCGATTTGTAGGAGTCAGATTTCGAAGTGCTGATGGGGACGTATATGTCGGCAAACGGGGTGAGCCGAAAAATAGGCACATTGGCTACGACTCCCACGACGCGAAACCGCTGGCCGTCGACCTCTATTGTCTTTCCGACCGCCTGCTCGTCGCCGAAAAACTTCCCTCGGGTCGCCTCGTTGATCACGGCGACGAAGCTTCGATTCTTTTCGTCTTCCGCCGTGTAGGGGCCGCCTTCGAGGAAATCGAAATCGAGTATCTCCCAGAACTCGCCGTCCGTCCGCTTCAAAAACGACCTGACCTTCTCCCCGTCTTTGTAGGAATAGGCGAGCGACGGCTCGGAATGGATCGAGAACTTCTCAACGTTCGACATATTGCGCGCGTACCGGTCCAGAAGCCCGTAGCCGGGAGGGCCGTTGCGCCGGTTGCGCTCGCCCGCCTGCTCCACCAAATATACGCCGAGCGTGCGGTCGAGCTTCGTCTCGGGCTTGAGCGGCCCGAAGATGTGATCGAATATTGCCACCGCCACCATCAACACGATCAGCGTGAAGCTGATCGCAAAGAGGCTGATCAGGGTGAAAAACTTCCTTCGAAGAAAGACCTTGTAGGCGATCTTTATATAGTTCTTCAGCATCGTTGCTCCTCAATTCACCTGCCGGCCGTCGAAAAGACGCACGATCCGCTCGGTCTTCTCCGCCTGTCGCGGGTCGTGCGTGACCATAACGACCGTAGTCTTTTCCGTGCGGTTGAGGTCCTTTAGTATCTCCATGATCTCATCGCCCATCTGCGAATCGAGGTTTCCCGTAGGCTCGTCGGCAAGCAGTATGCGAGGGTTGCCGACTATCGCGCGGGCTATGGCCACGCGCTGCTGCTGCCCGCCCGAAAGCTCCGCAGGGAAGTGATGCACCCTCGAAGTCAGCCCCACGCGGTCGAGCGCCCTGAGCGCCTTCCGTCGGCGCTCGCCGCCCGACATCCGTCTGTAGATCAGCGGTATCTCCACGTTATCGACTACCGAGAGATCGTTGACGAGGTGGAATACCTGAAAGATAAAGCCGATCTCCTCATTTCGGGAGCGGGCAAGACGGCGGTCGCTGTAGGAGGTGATCAGCTTGCCGTTGAGCGTGACCTTCCCTGCTGTCGGCACGTCGAGCAGACCTATGATGTTGAGCAGCGTGCTCTTGCCCGACCCGGAAGGGCCCATGATGGAGATGAGCTCGCCTTCTCTTACTTCGAGGTTTACGTTCGTCAGCGCGACCGTCTCTATGCGATCGGTTCGATAGACCTTTTCGATGTTCTCAAGCTGGATCATACAGGCCGTTGCGGGTGAAAGGTCCGAGCCTTTCCGGTTTTCCAAAGCGATTGCGTTCACTGATGCTGGCCTCCCTTCATTTTATCTTCACTTCTTTCAGGTGCATGTAATCGGCCATCTCCGAGACGATGACCTCGTCGCCTTCCAGAAGGCCGTCTATCACCTCGTAGTTGTCGAAGCTGCTCAGCCCGATCCGCACAGGCGTCTTGACGGCCGATTCGCCGCGAATGACGAAGACGTCGTGGGCCCCGTCGGAGCCCGCGAACGGGCCTTTCTTGATTCGAAGCGCGCGCTCCTTGCGGTCGGTCATTACCAGCACGTCGACGCGCAGGTTCGACCGGAGGAGCTGGCTCGACTTGTCGGCGAGCCCTACGAGAAAAGTGATTACGCCGTCAGTGATCGTCGGCTCGATGCTCGTGATATGGCCGTCGAGGTATTGCTCGTTGATCTTTACGCTTGTCGCAAGCCCCGGCGCGAGCCTCCCGGCGTGGACGTCGGAAGTGGTGGCGCGGATGCGAAACGAGCTGAGGTCCGCTATGCGTGCCAGCACGTCGCCCTTCTGCACGGTAGCGCCCTCTTCGGCCACGACCCAGGTGAGCACGCCGTCGCGGTCGGACTTTGTAGTTGCAAGCTCGAGCTGGCGGCGGGCCTCGGCCTTCTCCTTTTCGAGCGTCTTCATCTCAAGCGCGAGCCCCTCGAGCTCGGTGCCGGTCGATTTTTCGGCGTTGAGCCTCGAGTCTTCGATCTGCTTCAGCTCGAAGCGGGCCTTCTCTTCGAGCAGCTCGGACTGCCGCAATATGTCTTCCGAGAGGAGCCCCTGTTTGTGAAGCTGCCGGTTGCGCGCGGCGACGGCGGCGGCGGATTTGTGTTCGAGGTTTTTGATCTCCCACTGGCTCTTGAGGGTTATGAGCTTATTTTGAAGATCGAGACGCGCTCTGGCCTGCTGGTTCTCTTTCAGCTCTATCTGCTGATTCATTTTTTCGAGCGCCAGCACCGATTCGCTCATATCAAGCTCGACAATCGGATCGCCCTTGCTTAAGACCGCGCCCGGCCTCTTAAGTATCCTGACCACGCGGGCGCTTATGGGGCTCGAAAGTACCTGCTCGAATTCCGGGACGACGATGCCGGATGCGCTGAGGGTGGCTTCAATCGGCCCCGCGTCTACTCTTGCGGTGCGGATTCGCGCCCGGCTCACCGAAGGCTTTATGAGCGCGGGACCCCATACAAAGACGACTGCGATGAGCGTGACAGCAGCCGTAGTGTAGATGCCGCGCCGGATAATCTGTTTTCTGCGAAACTCGGGATCAATCTCTCGGTCCATAGCTCTCCCTCGCCGCTCAGCCGGGCAAGCCTAAGGCCAGAGAAAAGCATGTGGATTTGGGCCCAAACTATTGATTACAAATCGAGGCAGGATTCATCCCCGTCCGAGGCTGCACAACCACTGTTCAGTTTCGGACGGAAATCAGAGCAAGAAGCCAGAAGCCAGAAGCCAGAAGCCAGAATCTCTTGGGTAGTCTCACGATTATTGCCGAGCGAAATTAATCAGAATATATACCCACAGACTTCTGGCTTCTGGCTTCTGAATTCTGATTTCCGGCTTCCTCTCTATTCATCCCTGAGCGCGGTGATCGGGTCGACGCGCGTGGCTCGCCGCGCGGGCACGTAACAGGCCGCAAGCGCGACAATCATGAGCAGCAAGGCGACTATAAGAAATGTCATAGGATCCCTCACGCTCACCCCGTAGAGCAGGCTTGCCATCAACCGGGTGAGAACCAGCGCCGCACCCAGCCCGATTGCCATGCCCGAAGCCGCAAGCAGCATCCCCTGGCCAATGAACATCCTGAGCACGTCAGATGTCTTTGCCCCGATAGCCATGCGTATGCCGATCTCGTGCGTGCGTTGCGCGATGGTGTAAGACATCACTCCATAAATGCCTATCGCGGAAAGCGTGGCGGCCACGCCTGCGAATATCAACATCAGCAGCAGGGTGAGCCGCTGCCGCGCGACCGATTCGGCTATGCGCTCGTTCATCGTTCTGATGCTGTAAAGAGGCAGGTCCGGGTCGAGCGACCTGACGCGGTCGCGGACGGCGGAAACGAACTTTTCCGGCTCGTCCGATGTTCGCACCGCCAGTGTCACGAAAAGAGATGGCGACTGGAGCAGCGGATAATACATCTCTTGCCGGGGTTCTACATCGAGCCTCGACTGCCGTGTATCTCCAACTATGCCGATGATCGTTCGCCAGGGGTCGTTTCCGATCCTGATCCGTTTGCCCAGCGGGTCTTCATCAGGCCAGAACTGGCGAGCCATCTCCGCGTTGATGATCGCTACTTCGGGCTTGTCGCGTGTGTCCTGATCGCTGAAGTCACGCCCGCGAAGCAGAGGGATGCCCAGGGTGCGGAAATAGCCCGGCCCTGATAGGTTAAAATCGGCGTTGAGCCCCTGCCCGGGCGGCTGCGGCGGGCGGCCTTCGATCTGAAAGTATCGAGAACCGCTCCCTCCACCGAAAGGAAGGATGATGACCATGCCTGCCGACTCTATGCCGGGTAGCTCCGTCATGCTCGATGTGACCTGCTGCAAGAAGGCCGCCTGCTGGTGAGGCTCGCGGTATTTTGAGTAGGGCAGGTTGAGCATCATCGTCAGCACATTATCGGGATTGAAGCCGGGGTTGAGCGAGCTTAACCTGATAAAGCTGTTGATCATCAGCCCCGCGCCGACAAGCAGCAACAGAGACAGGGCCACTTCGCTTATGACCAGAAAACTCCGGGCGCGGTTTCGAATCGAGCCGACGGCGCGGCCTCCTTCCTTGAGCGAATCCGTCACATCCGCCCGCGACGCCTGTAAAGCCGGTATAAGCCCGAAGACAATACCGGTCAGAAGCGTGACCGCGAATGTGAAGGAAAGTACCCGCGCGTCTATACGGATTTCGCTGAGCCGCGGAGTGTCGGCAGGGCTGATCGCAATCAGCCCATCCACGCCCCAGACGGCGACTAACAAACCTGCCACGCCCCCCGTCAGGGCCAGCAGCAGGCTTTCGGTGAGTAATAGACGGGCGAGCCGCATCCGGCTCGCTCCGAGAGCACCCCTTATCGCCATCTCTTTGCGACGCGCTGCCGCCCGCGCAAGCAGAAGGTTCGCGACGTTGGCGCACGCGATCAACAATACAAGCCCGACAGCCACCAGCAAAACTATCAGCGCGGGGCGTATCTGGCCGACCGTCTCATCAAAAAGCGGGAAGAGATTGACGCCGTGCCCTGTGTTGACGGCGTGCTGTTGTTCGAGGCGGGCGGCAATCGCGTCCATTTCCGCCTGCGCCTGTTCGAGCGTTACGCCCGGTTTGAGGCGGGCTATCACATCCAGGTAATGGCTGCCGCGATTGCCTGGGGCCGCAGGGTTGAGTCCGAGCGGAACCCAGATTTCGGCTTCGGGATTCGGGAATTGAAACCCCTGCGGCATCACGCCGACTACATTGAGGCTGCGCGTGTTGAGCGTGATCGTCTTCCCTATAATGTTCGGGTCGCTGCCGAAACGGCGTTGCCACAGCCCGTGACCGATGATCGCCACGAACCCTTTATCGCCGGGGCCGTCCTCTTCGGGGAGGAACGTTCTCCCGTATAGAGGCTCAGCGCCCAGCAGCGGAAACAGATCGGCGGTGATGACCGCGCCGATGATCCGTTCGGGCTCGCCCCCGTCGCCTGTCAGGTTTGCGCCCCAGCCGGTCCAGGCGCCTATCCCTTCGAACACTTCGTTTTGCGCGCGCCAGTCGATGAAATCGGGAGCCGATACGACGTTGCGCGTTCGTCCCAGTTGCAGGCGTTTTTCATAGACCCTGACGAGCCGGTCCGGGTCCTTAAAAGGGAGAGGATTGAGAAGGACCGAGTTTACAACGCTGAAGATAGCCGTGTTCGCGCCTATCCCTAAAGCAAGCGTCACTACTGCCACGAAGGCCAGCCCCGACTTCCTTATCAGCGCCCGCGCGCCATAGCAAATATCTCGAATCAGAGATTCCATACCTTTCCTCCTCCTTCCCAATACAGCTTGAGACAAGAGAATGCGACCATCGCTCAGGAGCGATCATCTACGGCGTAGAGCGCAATTCCCCAGAAGTTTATGTCCGGCGGTAAGCTGTTCCAGCGATCGAATGAATGTGAATCGTCCGACTTGTACCTGAGCTTGTAACGTCCGGCCGGGAGCGTGATGACCAGATCGGCCATACGGTTCTTTCCCGCGCCCCCGGCGTGGGCGGTCTCTCTGGTTTGCATCTGCCAGACGATCTTTCCCGTCTCGGCGCTTTCGATCCATCCGTAATCGTAAATCTCGGCCCCCTGCCCCTCACCGATTGCGAAGATGCGCAGGCTCTGCTCGCGCGTCAGGCTGAATTCAACCACCTGGTCCGCGTCGTCCGCCACGCGGAGGATTTCAGCGATGGCGCGTTTTTTGGCCAGCTCATCCGGCATCCCCCTTGAATACGTCGCGCTGTATGCTTTAAAGAGACGGGCCGATTCACCGCTCTTTCCGACGCTTGCATACATCCTCGCCCGAACCAGCAGCTCCTTCTTATAAAGATCGGCGTATGGCTTGCCCTCGGCCGATCTCAGACGGTCTTGCAGCTGGGCAGCCGTGGACTCCCAGTCGATTTCGGGCACAGGCTCTCGCATAATCTCAGGGAAGATGAAAGTCTTCAGGAAAGCCAGCCCCACGGGCGAGCTCGTCACGTCGCCTGCACCCAGATCAGTGGGCCGGCTGAGATTGTCCGTGTTCGCCATGGCGATGAAGGTCAGGTTTCGCTCGGGCACTTTCAGGATGAGCGACGAGTTGCAGGTCCAATAGCCGTAGTGCCATATGAGTCGCAAGCCCCTGTAGTCCTGCGTAAACCATCCGAGACCGTATGGCAGCTTTTCGCCTTTCGTCGAGGTCGTCGGGGTGAAGGCGAGCTGCTGCGTCTCTTTAGTCAAAAAGCGATTCCTGTCAATAGCGATGTCGTACTTCGCCATATCGAGGACGGATGAGATCAATCCCGCCGACGTGCTGAAGCTGGTCGGGTACTTCGATCTTGTCGGGTTGAACTTTTCGTCGAGCGCATAAGGCTCGGCCATCTTCGGCGAGACGGCCTCAAACCTCTGCCTCTGTTTTTCGGTGATCAGCGCGGCGGTAAGCGGCGATTCGTGCGAGTGGACGAGCTTCCACATCCCGTCTTGTTTATGCCATAGATACGATGCCCGCCAGGGGCCTTCGGTGTACGGTCTCTGGCCGGGCGGGGTAATGTGGATACTCAAAAAGCAGGTTGTCAGCGCGGTATCGCCATAGACGGCGGACTCAAGATCACGAACTTCAGGATCGACTTTGACGCCCGAGCGGAAGTAACCGCGTATCTCCGCCGGGTCTGCGAACACGGTCGGCAGCCCCCCATTCCTGCGGAAGCTGTTATGCTGCGGCGAGATGTGGCGTTCGATCTGATCGACGTTGCCCGATCTGAAGCCCGCCATCAGATTCATCATCGCGGATTTCACTTCCGCTTCCGCACCCTTATCGGCGCCCTTCGCGGACGCGGTCTTCACCAGGGGCTGGACGTTCGGGGCGGTCTCGTTCATCTCAAGCGGGTCCAGTATATTCGCTATAAGAAGTTCGGCGTAAGTTTTCCCCGTAGCCTTCTGGATGACCTTATCCAGCTCGGCGAATCTGTTTCCGTTGTAGCGATACTGTTCGCCCGGATTGCCCTCCGATGTGTGCGAGAGCAGGTGCTTGACTCTTATGACGCCTTCGCTTTCGAGCGCAATGCCGTACTTCGAGACCGGATCGTCTAGCCTGACCTTCTCTTGCTGCACTAACTGCATCACGATGGTCGAAGCAAAAGTCTTGGTCAGAGAAGCGAGGTGGTAAGACGTATGTGCGGTCGCTGGAATCTTCTTCTCCAGATCTGCAAACCCGAACCCTTTGGCCCAGATTACCTGCTGATCCTTCACGATAGCGGCTGAGAGAGCCGGAATCCTAAGCTCCTCCCTCAACCGGTCGAGTCGCTGTTCGAGAGCGGTCGCTCGCTCGGCGTCAGAAAGAGAGGTGGGTGGTATGGCATGTTTTTCGGATCGAGCGATCATAGCCTGTGGCCATATAGCCAGGACTATCAGAATCAGCATTATTCTGGATTTCATAATCTCCTCCATCCGTTTTATGAATCGAGCCGCTCTATTCATCCCTGAGCGCGGTGATCGGATCGACGCGCGTGGCCCGACGCGCAGGCACGTAACAGGCTGCCAGAGCCACTCCTGTCAGCAGCGCGGCGATCACCCCGAACGTAAGCGTGTCCGTAGCATTCACGCCGTAGAGCATGCTCGTCAGGCTCTCAAGGTATTTTGTCAGCGCGTAGGCGCCCGCAAGCCCGAGCGCTATGCCGGCAAACGTCAGCGCCATTCCCTGCCGGATTACCATATTCAGCACGTCGCCCCGGCCCGCGCCGAGCGCCATGCGAATGCCTATCTCCTGCGTTCGTTGCGCGACCGAATATGCCATCACGCCGTACAGCCCCACGACTGCGAGCAGCAGCGCGAGCAGCCCGAAGAAGCTGAGCAGCCTGGCAAAGAGTCGTTCCATCCTGAGCGATTGATCGGCCACCTCAGCCTGAGTCCTGCCTCCGGCGAGCGGCAGGTTCGCCTCGACTTCTCTCACCGCCTGACGAATGGCCGCGACAAACGACGAAGGATCATTCGAGGTTCGCACCGAGATTATCATCGAGCCTGCGCCGGAAAGCTCCTGTAACCAGGGCAGGTAAAGTGTGGGCCTTATCTCTTCGCGGAGGCTGGCGTATTTCGCGTCTCTCGCGACGCCTATGATTTCAACCTGATTCGGAGTTTCGGGATCGAAACCGATCCGCTTGCCTGTAGGGTCTTCGCCGGGAAAGGCCCGCTCGGCGAAGGCTTGATTGACGACGGCGACCCTGGGCGCGCGCGCATCATCCTGCGGGCTCAGACTTCGGCCCGAAAGAAGGGGAATCTCCATCGTCTCCAGAAAGTTTTCGCGCACCTGATGGATGCGGACTTCGCCGAGCGGGCCATCCTCCCCGCTTGCTAAGACTGCTCCCGGCAAATAGACGCTGCGCCCGCTCGAACTGCCCGAAAGGAGCGCGTTGCGCGAGAACGTGACCGAGAGCACGCCGGGCACCGCCTCGATCCGCTCGAACATCTGCCTGTACAGGTTCGCCAGCCGCTCGCCTTTGTAACCGAGCAGGTTCGGATCAACGCTGAACAGCAACAGGTTCTCGCGGTTGAATCCCGCGTCGACGTTTTGAAGATTATGAAGAGTGCGAATGATGAGCCCCGCGCCGATGAGCAGCACGAGCGACATCGCCACCTGAGCCACGACCAGCGATCTGCTCAGCACCGAGCGCGATATGGCGCTGGAATTTCTGCCGCTCTCTTTGAGCGATGGCGTCAGATCGATCCGCGTGGCGCGAAAGGCGGGCGCGATGCCGAAAAGAATCCCGGTCACAAGCGAAAGCGCCAGCGTAAAACCGAGCACCCGCAGATCGATCTGCGGATCGAGCGCGCTCATCCCCAGGCCGCCCCAGTTGCTCACCGTGAGCAGGCCGTCTTTTATCCAGAGCGAGAAGAGTATCCCCACCAGCGCGCCCAGTCCCGCAAGCAGAACGCTCTCGGTCAGCATTTGCCGAATCAGCCGCCAGCGGCTCGCCCCTACGGCCAGCCTTACGGCGATCTCTTTCTGCCGCGACGCCGCGCGCGCCAGCAGCAGGTTCGCTACGTTGGCGCACGCGATCAAGAGCACAAGCCCGACCACGCCGAGCAGCAGGTAGAACTGCGGCGCATAGTACCGGCGCACATCCATCTCGCCCTGGCTGCCCGAATCGACCTCGAGGCGCGGGTAGTCTTTCGGTTCAAGCGGCGGCACGGGTCGCCCGTTCTGGCTTTGCGCCTGAACCTGCCGGGCGGCCCGATGCTCGATGACGG
>DASTET010000155.1:0-2205 GCA_035709445.1 Blastocatellia bacterium
GAAGTCACCGAGCTTGTCTTCGAGATGAATGGCCGCATCATAAAGGCCAAAAAGGTTAACAAGATCGCTTCGACTGAAGAGAATAAATAACGGTGATGGGCGCGCGGCAGTGGAGCGCGGGCAAGTATAGACCTCAAATTATATTGCTTCAGGCAGGAGGTGCCGGAAGATGAGAAGAGCGACCCTGACTTTTGCAAGCATCGCTTTCCTGGCCGCATTCTGTTTCGTCGCGCTGCCCGAGGGCAGCGCCGACGACATCAAGAAGGAGATGAAGATCGTCACCTTCAACAAGGATGTCGCGCCGATATTTTACAAGAACTGCGTCGAGTGCCACCGCGCGGGCGAGATCGCGCCGATGTCGCTTGTAACCTACAAAGAGGCGCGCCCGTGGGCCCGCTCGATAAAAGAGAAGGTCCTCATCCGCGAGATGCCGCCCTGGCACGCGGACCCTCGCCACGGCCAGTTCCTGAACGACCGCCGGATGAGCCAGCAGGAGATCGACACAATCGTTGCCTGGGTAGATCAGGGCGCGAAGGAAGGCGACCCTAAAGACCTGCCCGCGCCGCCTCGGTATCCCGACGGCTGGAACATAGGCAAGCCCGACGCGGTCTTCTATCTTCCGGAAGAGTTTTCAGTCCCCGCCGAAGGCGTGGTCGATTACAAGTACTTCACGGTTCCTACGAACTTCACCGAAGACAGGTGGATTCAGGCGGCGGAGATTCGTCCGGGCAACCGCGAGGTCGTGCATCACGTCATCGTCTTCGTGCAGAAAGGGGCCGACCGCAAGCTGCTGGTCGGTTACGCTCCGGGCGAGCAGCCCGCCATAATATCTCCGGGGCTCGGCAAGAAGATACCCGCCGGGGCGAGCCTCGTCTTTCAGATGCACTACACCCCCACGGGCGCGGCGGCCAAAGACCGCTCGTATGTCGGACTGGTCTTTACAAAGCAGCCGCCAAAGAATGAGCTGCTGACTCGCCCGATCATGAACATGAGGTTTGCGATACCGCCCGGCGATCCGAACTATCGCGTAGAGTCGAGCTTCACTTTCACCGAAGACGGGCAGATTCACTCGCTGATGCCGCACATGCATCTTCGCGGCAAAGATTTCGAGTACCGCGTGACATTCCCGGACGGCACGTCGAAGATCATACTGTCGGTCCCGAAGTATGATTTTGCGTGGCAGAGCTATTACGTCCTGAAAGAGCCGGTTCGCGCGCCGAAGGGGACGCGAGTCGATTGCGTAGCACACTTCGATAACTCGACGAAGAACAAGTACAACCCCGACCCGACAAAAGAAGTGCGATGGGGCGACCAGACCTGGGAAGAGATGATGATCGGCTGGATGAGCTACACGCTCGACAAGAACATGGCGGGCGGCGAGGCAGCCAGCGCGGTCTCGCAGAACAAGAAGTAGTGATTTAGAAGCCAGAAGCCAGAAGCCAGAAGTCAGAATCTGGTCGAGGCTGATTTTGGACTTCTTTCACCCGGCTTTAATCGAGAGATGATGCGAAAGATTCTGACTTCTGGCTTCTGGCTTCTGGCTTCTTTCTATTTTTCGTTTGCTTTTCTGAGCCAGATAAGCGCGCACGAGCCTATAACGACGAAGGTGCGTTTCAATAAAGAGGTCGTGCGCATACTCTCGCGCAGTTGTCTGGGATGTCACCGGCCGGGGGGGATCGCGCCCATGTCGCTCGCGACCTACGAAGAGGCGCGGCCCTGGGCCAAGGCGATCAAAGAAGAGATGCTCGAAAAACGGATGCCGATCTGGCACGCCGTCCAGGGCTACGGCGACTTCCGAAACGCGCCCCCGCTTACACAGCGGGAGGTAGACATTGTGGTGAACTGGGTCGAAGGCGGCGCGCCGAAAGGCGACGATAAGGACATACCCGCCGACCCGCTCTACTCTGACGGCTGGCCGCTCGGCAAGCCGGACCTTGTGCTCAAACCCGATTCCTCGCGTCAGATTGCCTCTGATGCTGACGAGCGTTTCTCTTTCACGCTGCCCACAGGTCTCAAAGAAGACCGCTGGCTCCAGGCCATAGACCTAAGGCCCGGCAACGGGTCGGTAGTCCACTGCGCGACCTTCCATCAGGACCACGGGAGAAAAGATGAGAAGCGCAATGGCTCTTCGGGCGCGGTGCTCGGCACCTGGGTCCCCGCTCAAAAAATGGTCGCGCTTCCGAAAGGCGTGGCGCGGTCTCTGCC
>DASTET010000156.1:0-8458 GCA_035709445.1 Blastocatellia bacterium
GCTCACGGAGACGATAGCTTCGGGCGCCCCGTTTTTCGAGATAATGGGCGGCAACGACCAGCTCCCGAACGCATTCAAGAAGCGGGTAAAGAAACAGTTCAAGAAGAGATCGGTCGTGCTTCGCATAGAGCAGAACGAAACGAGCGTGACCGTGACCTACTTGCGAAACGGGCTGACCGAGACAATAACTGCTGACCGCTGCATCTGCACGTTGCCTTTCCCCGTTCTCAAATCGATAGAAGTCTCGCCAGCCTTCTCCGAAGAAAAGATGCGCGCCATAAACGAGCTAAAGCTCGCGCCCATCACGCGGACCTTCTTGCAGTTTCGCACGCGGGTGTGGGAGCAGGACAGGCTCGACGGGTACGCCATCACCGACCTTAACATTCAGAACACATATTCGCCCACGCTCACACAGCCCGGCCCGCGCGGCCTGCTCGCATCGTACGCCGGGGGCCAGCGCGCGCTCGACCTGAGCGCGATGGCTGAAAAAGACCGGCGCGACCTCGTGCTCCGCCGCATGGGGAATCTCTTTGGCGGGCTCAACAACCAGTACGAGACCGGGTCGAGCCAGATATGGCACGAAGACCCGTGGGCGCTCGGCGCATTCACCTACTTCGAGCCGGGACAGATCACTTCGCTTCTTCCCATAGCGCAGCGTCCCGAGGGCAGAATCCATTTCGCGGGCGAGCATACCTCCGCCTGGCACGGGTGGATGAACGGCGCGCTCGAATCGGGCAATCGCGCCGCCGAAGAGGTCAACGCGGCAGAAAGCTCGCAGACGATAACCGTCGAGTCCCGCCAGTAACAATTATATAGATTAAACATCTTCGTCGAGACGGCGGGCGAGGTAATCATCTATATCGGGGCCGTTCGGATTCGCAAGCACAGCATCGAGCCACGCCTGCCTTTCAAAACCGAGAACGCGCAGATCCCATACGCAGGCGACGACGCCGGTCGGGGTACTGTATTCGAGCAGCTGCGGTCTGTCGTGTGGTGAAACATAGACGTGATGATGAAGCTCGTTTTCGTCCTGCCACCAGTCGAGGAAGACGAAGTTTGCGCCCCGGCCATCGTGTATTCCCAGAAACCCGACGCCATACCTGGAGTCGGTCACGGCGGGGCGAGGCAGCCGGTCGCGCGCCGCTTGCCGGGCCGCTTCGATCAGCTCCTGCCTCGGCCTCTCGCGCCGGTATGCGATGCCGTAGACTTTCAGCCTCCATCCCGCGTCTTCCCATAGCTCAAGAAAACGGATGGGCCGCGCCTCGTAAGGCTCCTCTAATCGGAGTCGCGGCTCTTTCGCCTGATGATCCATTTCTCAGCCTCCACGCTCCAGAAGACCACGACGCTCAGCGCGATACAGATGGCGAAGTCCCTCACTCCGAGCGGCTCCAGCCTGAGCAGGTTCTGAAAGAAAGGTACATAAAGGGCGGCTAGCTGCAACGCGAATGTGAGCGCAACCGCCCCGATCAACGGCCTGTTTGAAAATACGCCTATCGTAAACAGCGAGTCGCGCTCCGAGCGGATAGCCATAGCATGTCCCATCTGCGATATCGTAAGCGTCGTAAAGAGCACGGTCTGCCAGCTGGACTCTCCGGCGCTAAAGTACCAGTAGCCCGCGCCGAGCGGGATGAGCCCGAGCAGTATGCCTACCCAGATGATGTGCCTGCCCATGCCGCGTTTGAATATGTTTTCGGTCGGGCTGTAAGGGCGGCGACGCATGACGCCCCGTTCGGCGGGCTCCAGGCCGAGCGCGAGCGCCGGGAGCCCGTCGGTGACCAGGTTGATCCAGAGTATCTGAAGCGGCAGTAGCGGCAGCGGCAGTCCGGCTATCGACGCAACGAGCATAACCCATATCTCGCCGGAGTTGCTCGTCAGTATATACTTGATGAACTTTCGCACGTTGTCATAAATGATCCGGCCCTCTTCGACCGCCGAGACGATGGTTGCGAAGTTGTCGTCGAGCAATACCATATCGGCAGCCTCTTTTGAAACGTCGGTCCCGATTATCCCCATCGCTATGCCTATGTCGGCCTTCTTGAGCGCGGGCGCATCGTTGACCCCGTCGCCCGTCATTGCGACGATCTGTTTCTTGTCTTGCAGCGCTTTCACTATGTTGAGCTTGTGTTCGGGCGATACGCGAGCATAGACGGCGGTCCGATCAACTATATCGCCAAGCTCGCCCATCGGCAGACGGTCGAGGTCGCGCCCGGTCATGACGCGGTCGCCGCCGTCAATGCCAAGCTCGCGGGCGATGAACCGGGCCGTCAGCGGGTGGTCGCCGGTTATCATGATGGGGCGTATCCCTGCGCTCTTGCAGGTTGCCACCGCGTCTTTCACCTCGGGCCGTGGCGGATCGATCATGCCGAACATCCCCACGAATATCAGGCCCTGTTCGTAGTAGCTCTCGCCGCCGTCTTCATCGAGCGATTCAACCGGCTTGAAAGCCACCCCAAGCACGCGGAAGCCTTCCTGCGCCAGGCCGTCGTTGACGTCGAGGATCCGTCTTCGCAGCTCATCGTCGAGCGGCTCAATCACAGAGTCGACCCAGACCTTGCTCGACACATCGAGCAGGGTATCGACTGCCCCTTTCGTAAAAGCGATGTAGGGCGAGCCAGCCACGCGGCTGAGCACGAACTCGACAGGCTCATATGACTGCTCCGCCGCGCTGTGCACGGTCGTCATGCGTTTGCGGTCGGAATCGAAAGGGACTTCGGCGACGCGCGGCAACGCGCGATTAAGCTCGGGCTGCCATAATCCGAGTCTCGCGGCGGCTATGAGAAGCGCGCCTTCGGTCGGGTCTCCGACCGCGCGGATCTTCATCCGGTCGTCATCGGGGCTTGAGTCATCCTCACGCTCGACGAGCGCATCATTGCAGAGCGCGCCCCCGACCACGAGCAGCGCGAACGCCGGGTGCTCGCTAAAGATCGCTTTCGCCTGTTCATCCGCCTCTCGGTCGCGCAGGCGCTCTGCGAGGTCGATGCGATGACCGGCCACATCGAGGATAGCGACCGTCATACGGTTCTCGGTGAGGGTGCCCGTCTTGTCCGAGCAGATGACGGTGACCGATCCGAGCGTCTCGACGGCGGGCAGCTTGCGTATCAGCGCGCGTCGCCTGAGCATGCGCTGCGCGCCGATCGCGAGCGCGATAGTGACGACGGCGGGCAAGCCTTCCGGCACGGCGGCGACGGCGAGACTGAGCGCGGTCAGGAACATCAATTCGAGCGGCTCTCCGCGCAGCACGCCGAGCGCGAAGACAATTATGACGAGCGCGATGGCGGCCAGGGCAAGCCCGCGTCCGAGCTGGTCGAGCCTGCGCTGAAGCGGGGTCTGCTCGCCGCCCACGGTCTGAATCATCTCGGCGATGCCGCCGAGCTGAGTGCGCATGCCGGTTTCGGTGACCAGCGCACGCCCGTGCCCGTAGGTGATGATCGTCCCCATATGGACCATATTCTTGCGGTCGCCTATTGCGAGACCGGGCGCTGCGAGCGCGGCTGAGACTTTTTCGACAGGCTCGGATTCGCCGGTGAGCGAGGCCTCCTGGGCCCTGAGGTTTACGCTTTCGAGCACGCGGCAGTCGGCGGAGACGAGGTTTCCGGATTCGAGAAGCAGGATATCGCCGGGCACAAGCTCGCGCGACGACATCTCTTGAACGTGGCCGCCGCGCACTGCCTTGACGCTCGGCGCGGCAAGACGTTTGAGCGCAGCCATCGCTTTTTCGGCGCGGTACTCCTGGCTGAGCCCAAGCAGCGAGTTGAGCAAGACTATGGCGAGAATGGCCACTGCGTCTTTGAGGTCGCCCACCGCAACGGAAATGGCGGCGGCGATGATCAGGATGACCACCATCGTGGAGGTCAGTTGCTCCCAGAGTATACGCCAGACGCTCTTGACGCCTCGCTCGATCAATTCGTTCGGCCCGTACTCTTTTAGCCGCCGCCGTGCTTCGTCGGAAGACAATCCCTGCGCCGGGTCGCTCTTAAGTTTTTCGAGCGCCTCCGCCGCATCCATCCTGTACCATTCGCCCGGGCCGCTTTGCTGTTGTTCGTTCATCGGAAAGCCAGAGAGCAGATTCGCAGGCTCGCTGCCGGCATAATAATTATTATTCAGTCCTGTTCATCCCGTCTAATGATAGGTTATTATGACGCTAAAAGTGAGAAACGAGAAACACGGAATACTCGATGAGATTACGCACGATACAGGGGATCGTTCTCGGCGCCGCCATAGGGCTGGTCGCCGGCGTCGGCGGATACACGTTCATTTATGCGAAGGGCAGCTCATACCTGACGAACGATCCGGCAGCGTGCGCAAACTGCCACATCATGCAGGAGTACTATGATGGCTGGCTGAAATCGAGCCATCGGTCGGTTGCCGTCTGCAACGACTGCCACACACCGGAGGGGTTTGTCGGGAAGTATGCGGCGAAGGGATCGAACGGTTTCTGGCACTCGTTTGCTTTCACTACGGGTCGTTTTCCGGAGCCTTTAAGAATCAAGCCTCATAACCGCGAGATCGCTGAGCAGGCGTGCCGGAAGTGCCATCAGGAGATCACAGAGAACATCGAAGGGCCGCACGAAGACGCGCCGGAGCTGTCCTGTGTCCGGTGTCACAGCTCGGTCGGTCACCCTCGATGACGTCCTACATACGAATAATTAAAAGGGAGAATCAATGGCTGAGACTGCGGATAACGGCAGAAAAGATAGGGGAAGAAGCTGGCGTTTTGTTCTTATAGCAGCGATAGTCGCCGCCGCAGCTGCCGTGGGAGGCGCGGCGCTGCTCGTCAACATAATGGAGCGCAAGCAGGAGGGGAGGAACCCTTTCTATCGCGTCGTCGATCTTGACGACAACACCGAGGACCCGGAGGTGTGGGGCAAGAACTTCCCTCTTCAATATGACGGGTATCGCCGCACGGTCGACCAGGTGCGCACGCGTTACGGCGGGAGCGAAGCGGTGCCGCGCACGCCGACCGAGGCCGATCCGCGCTCGATAGTCGCGCAGTCGCGCCTCGAAGAAGACCCTCGATTGAAGACCATGTGGGCAGGTTACGCATTCTCGAAAGACTTCCGCGAAGAGCGCGGGCACGCCTATATGCTCGATGACCAGACCTTCACCGAGCGGCAGCAGGTCGTAAAACAGCCGGGCACGTGCTTGAATTGCCATGCCTCTACCTATGTGGCCTATAAAGAGCTTGGCAACGGCGATATATTCAAAGGCTTCGAGGTGATGAACCAGACGCCCTACTTCGAAGCGCGCAAGCTGGTCACACATCCGGTCACCTGTCTGGATTGTCACGACTCTGCGACCATGCAGCTTCGAGTGACGAGGCCCGCCTTCATCGAGGGGCTGCGCGCGTTCAAGGCGAGCCAGGGGGTAAACAACTACGACGTGAACGCGATGGCCACGCGCCAGGAGATGCGTTCTTACGTCTGCGGCCAGTGTCACGTCGAGTATTATTTCAAAGGGCCTGAAAAGCGGCTCGTCTATCCGTGGACGAAAGGGCTGAAGGTCGAGGATATGCTCGCCTACTACGACGAAGAGAAATTCAGGGACTGGGTGCATGCGGAGACCGGCGCGGAGGCGCTCAAGGCGCAGCACCCTGAGTTCGAGATGTACAACCAGGGGATACACGCGCGGTCGGGCGTGGCCTGCGCCGACTGCCACATGCCTTATAAGCGCGAAGGCGCGCAGAAGATCAGCGACCACCATGTTCGCAGCCCGATGCTCAACATCAACCGCGCCTGCCAGACCTGTCACAAGTGGCCCGAAGAAGAGTTACGGTCGCGGGTCGAGACGAACCAGACGCGAGTCTACGGGCTACGCAACATGGCTATGGACGCGCTGGTCGAGCTTATCAACGACATCAAGACGGCCAGGGAGGCAGGCCGAGGCGACGCCGAGCTTGCAAAGGCGCGCGACTTCCACCGCCGGGCGCAGTTCTTCCTCGATTTCGTCGAAGCCGAAAACTCTACCGGGTTCCACGCGCCGCAGGAAGCGGCGAGAATACTCGCCGAATCGATCAATTATTCGAGAAAGGGCCAGATCGCGCTCCGCGATCAGAAATAAAAAAGAATAATAACCGCAGAGAAACGCAGAGGTATATTCTTCCTCTGCGTTTCTCTGCGTCCTCTGCGGTTACCTTGAGCTTACCCGCTGATACGTATCTTTGAGATGCTCCAGTTGTTCGGGGGCCGTCGGATCTCGGTTGCGGTGACTCGAACATAGCGGGCGCGGACGGGTGTAAAATTCGCGCGCGACCGACTGCTCGCGCCCTCGCCTTCCCAGACGGTCTGCCAGTTTCGACCGTCCTCGCTCACCTCTATGCGATAGCGGCCAGGGAAATCGCCATCATCGGGGTTGTGGATCTGTATCACCCTCGATATGGTGTAACTCCCACCCATATCGAGCTCGATAAAGCTGCCCTCATACCGGACCCTGTTCGTGGTCGCCAGCGTCTGCTCATCATCATCGAGCACTGCATTGGGATTTGAGAGACCGCGAGCCGTGGCCTGCCGTATGGGTCGGTCTATTCGCTTATCATCATCCTCATCGTCTATCACATCGGGGTCGCGGTTTGTGCGAAGCTCCGCTATCGACCACCAGTGAGTGCGCCCTCGGTCTCTGAGCGCGGTCACGCGGACATACCGGGTGACAACGTCTCTAAACTGGGCGGTGCTGCGACCCGGCTCGCCGTTTCCGCGCCATATCTCGCGGAACTGGCTCTCGTCTTTCTGCTTGCTCACTTCGACCTTATATTCAGCCGGGTATTCCTCTCTCCACTGCCCGTGCGCCTGCACGACGCGCGATAGGACGTACTCGCCTCCGAGGTCGAACGTAAAACTCATGCCCTCGTAATTCGGGGTCCCGCTCGTCGCGCGCGTTCTTATATTCTTGTCGAAGGCGCGCGAAAGGTCTCTGATCTCGACACGGTTTTGCGGAGGCGGGTCCGGCACGCGGCCTCCGCCCGAAGGTATGCGACGCGGTGAGGTCGCGCCCGGATCGATTATGGCCTTGAGTTCTGCGACCGACCAGTCGACGCCGCCCCCGCCGCCGCGTGTTGCGGTGATGCGGATAAAACGGCCCCGCACGGCCTCAAAGATCGCCTTGCTCTCGCCGCGATTGCCCGCGCCCTCAAAGGCGGTGAGCCACGGCCCGTCTTCAGTCGTTCCCACCTCGACCCTGTACGCGCCCGGATAGTGAGCAGGCCAGCGGCCGTGGTCCTGTATCGCGCCTACGATGTTCTGCTCGCCGCCTACATCCATCGTGACGCTGAGCCCCACATAATCGCCGCGGCCTGATGTAGCGCGGGTATTGGGCAATCCGTCATTTGCCATCGTTATATCGATCAGGTTGCCCGTCACGCCCGCCGGGCGCACCGCCCGCGCTTGAACGGTCGGCTGCTGTGCCTCGGCGGCAAC
The DNA here is from genome assembly GCA_035709445.1 of Blastocatellia bacterium. GTDB lineage: Bacteria > Acidobacteriota > Blastocatellia > UBA7656 > UBA7656 > DASTET01. The sequence goes on from DASTET010000156.1 coordinate 7,410, forward strand.
GAGCGCAGACATCAACGTCAGGGCAGCCGCAACCGCCTGAAACCTCTGTTTGTACCTCATCACTCCTCCTTTTACGCCTTCAACTTACTGTTTTATAATGCGATGGTGCATGGTAAGCTTGCGTTGCTCAGGCACTGGAACTCGATCTTGGCTTTAATTAGACGAACATCTTGATTCGGCGCATTCTAAAATATCACGTTGCCGAACGCCTTTACAACGCAAGCGATTTGATGGGTAAGAGGTCCGAGAAGAAATCGCACAGCACTGATCCGGCAGGGGACCCTCGTCGCTACCGCTTATAACCAGAAAAGTTTGAAGGGATGAATACTATGCGAAAGACGCTAGCCGCCGTTCTGATAGCTGGGATGCTTACGGTCGCCGCCTGCACCGACAGTGGATCTGTTGCGGGCCCGACCGGCTCGCCCAACCCGCCGTTCGAAGGCGACCCGCCGCAGGACGCTTACCTTTATAAAGGAGAGACAGGCACCTATGGCGGCACGATGGTCCTCGGGTTGCAAACCGACGTCGGCACGTTTAACGTGATCCGCGCGACGGACGATATAACGGCGGGGCTGCTCTGGTATCACATCTACCGCACCCCTATCGATTATCGCAACGGCGACGACCCGCCGGATTACGATCCGGGGCTCTGCACGAAGTGGGAGGTCTCGCCCGACGCCAAACAGTGGACGTTCCACCTTCGAAAAGGAGTGCGGTGGTCTGACGGCGCGCCCTTTACCGCCGACGACGTTCTCTTCACTTACGACGTGATCCGCGACGAGAAGGTTGAGAATGCGCTGCGCGATGTCTTCATCGAAGGCAACGAAGAGACCGGGGAACCCATCTATCCCGATCTTGTGAAGCTGGACGATCATACATTTCAGTTCAACCTTCACAGCTCCAACGGCGGATTTCTCGACGCGGTCTTCAACCTGTATCTGATACCGAAGCACAAATGGGAAGAGTCCTGGCGCGCGGGCATGTTCAACGAGAAGCTGAAGATCAGCGACGACCCGAAAGATGTGGTCGGGCTCGGACCTTTTCGCGTA
>DASTET010000157.1:0-2400 GCA_035709445.1 Blastocatellia bacterium
CATGTCTCCTCCGCACTACAAAAAGTGAGGCATCAGGTGTTCGTGTACGTCGCGTATAGTCTTTTCGGGGTTGGTCCCGTGTATCTCGAATGCTATAGGATGAGTGACCCCCGCTTCGACTATATTCGAAAGCGCTTCGCGACAATGATCGGGTGTACCGGCAATCGCAAACTGATCGATCATCCAGTCTTCGACCAGCGCGACCGGAAGCTCGCCTTTGGAAAAGCTCGCGGCGAACCGTTGAAGGTGGGCAGGCTCGACGCCCGCCAGGCTCAACATAGGATGATCGAATATGCCGCTCAAAGGCAGAAGCGAGATCATCATTGCGAGAAAAGGTCTGACGGCATCGCGCGCCGATTGCCCGTCTTCAGAGACCGATATGAGCAGGTATGCTCCCACCTCGAAATCATCGAGGCTTCTGCCCGCACGCGCAGCGCCCTGCTTCACATGATCGAGAGCGAACCTGGCATAACCGGGGCATGTCATCACGCTCAGAAGCACCCCGTCAGCGATTTCGCCCGCAAGCTCAAGGTTTTTAGGTCCGAGCACGCCCAGGTGGATAGGCACTTCGGCGCGGGGCGGCTGAAAATTGAAACGCCCGCCCTGAACTTTGAATAACCGTCCCTCAAAACTGACCTGCTCGCCTCGAAAGAACCGCCTGATGATCTCAACCGTCTCGCGTATCGCCGTGCCCGGCTTCACGTACGGGATGTTGAGCTGGCCCTCGATGTAGCTCTTGAAGGATGCGCCAAGAGCAAGTATCGAACGGCCGTCGGAGACCTCTTCGAGCGCCCCGTACTCCATCGCCGTGAGCGCCGGGTGCCTCGTGTAGGGGTTGATAATGCCTATGCCGATCCTGATTGAAGTCGTGCTCGCGGCGATTGCCGAGGCGAGCGAGAACCCGCCTCGAAAGAACGGGTCTTCGGGGACCCAGAAACTCTTGTACCCAAGCTCTTCGGCCATCCGCGCGTAGCCGATGAACCCTTTTGCGTGCGGGTGCTCAAGCCCTATGCCGAACTCTTTTACTCTCCCCATCGATCAGCCTCCAATAGCGTTGATTCAACTCGCGCTGTGGACAGTTACAAGGGTCCCTTTCAAAAACCGCAACGGTATTCCCGTCTCGGTCCCGTAGGGATGACCGGGGACAAGGTGCAGCCGGTAGCGTTGCGCGATGACCGACATCGCCAGTTGCCCTTCAAGCACGGCAAAGTGATTGCCTATGCAGGTGCGCGGCCCGCCGCCGAACGGAAGATAGGCGAACTCCGGGCGGGCCTTTACCTGTTCGGGCGTAAAGCGGTCGGGGTTGAAGCCTTCGGGGTTCTCCCAGTACTGCGGATGATGATGCATCACCCACGGGCTCATTGCCACTTCCGTCCCTGCCGGAACGCTATAATTCCCAAGCCTGTCCTCGCCTATCGCCCGACGGGCTATTATCCATATGGGCGGGTAGAGCCGTAGCGCCTCTTGAAAGACCATCCTCGGAAAAGGTATCCGAGGCAGGTCATCGATGGTCGGCACGCTTCCGCCGAGCGCGCCGTCAAGCTCCTCGCGCAGCCTGTGCGCGGCCTCCGGGTACTTAGACAACAGGTAAAAGCTCCAGGTCAGCCCCGCCGCCGTCGTGTCGAATCCCGCGACTATCAGGGTTATCACCTCATCCTGAAGCTGGTGATCATCCATCCCGTTGCCTGCTTCGTCTCTCGCGTCGATGAGCATCGAGAGCAGGTCGTTGTGATCTCCACCCTGTCGCCTTCGCTCGGCTATGATCCTGTCTACGAGACGGCGAAAATCCGACATTGCCGATTTCAACCGCAGGTTGAGAGGCGTAGGCATCGATGAGGGCACAAAAGGATTGACGACCCTCGCGCTCAAAAACTCAGACGCCGTCCCGACTATGCGATGCACCTCCGGCATGTAAGGCTCGATGTCGAGTCCGAACAGCGAGCGGGCGACGACCGTCAGCGTAAGCTCTCTCATATATCTATCGAGCCGGACGGGCGTCCCCGTATCGGCGAACGATTTCAATCGCTCGCACAGCTCCTCGGCTGCGTCCGTCATGATCTGCCCGAACATCTTGACGCTGTCGTGCCGGAACATAGGCTGAGCCATCCGGCGCTGCCGCTTCCAGAGCTCCCCGTCGCTCGAAGCGAGCCCCTGCCCGAAGATCAGGAAGACGAAATGGAGAGTGTCCTTGTTGTAATTCAGGTGGTTGACTCTCAAGACATGCTCTATGTGATCGGGGTGGCTGAGAAAATAGGGCTTCCAGAGCGGCATCTGGAACCGCACCACATCGCCCGTCCGCGCTACTTCCATCAGGAATTTGAAAGGCTCGCGCAGGTTGAACATATTGCCTATGACGGGATACCTCGGCATCTCGGGGGGAGTGCTCGTATAGGTTTGCGT
>DASTET010000158.1:0-5997 GCA_035709445.1 Blastocatellia bacterium
GTCTTCATTGGTGGTGCCGTTCATGTTGCCGCCGTTGTTGAATATCAGGACGAAGTGCTCGCCCGGCCCCACGTTCTCGCTTCCCTTGAACATCATGTGCTCGAACAGGTGGGCAAAGCCGGTCCTGCCTTTGCGCTCGTCGCGCGACCCGACGTTATAATTGACGGCGAGGGCCACTACGGGGGCGCTGTGGTCTTCCACGGTGATGACCCGCAGCCCGTTCTTGAGCGTGGTCTCCTTGAAATCTACTTTTATCTTTTTCGGCTGTTGCGCCGTGGCTGCGGGTATAGCCATCGCGCAAAGGACCAGTGCCGTGATCGAGAGTCTGATTCTTTTCATAATTACTAACCCCCATCTGAGATCTCAAATCTAAAACATGGGTTCGCGATACTCGCCAAAGACGGGCCTGAGCGCGTCGCACATCTCGCCGAGGGTGGCGTATGCGCGGGCGCAATCGATGAGCAGGGGCATGGTGTTTTCGCCTGCCCGCGCGCCGTCGGCGAGGGCCGCAAGCCTATTCGCTACCCGTTCGTTATCGCGCTCGGATCGCACCTGTTTGAGCCGCTCACTTTGAAGATCGGCCACCGACTCGTCTATCTGAAGGATCGGAATATCCATCGGCTCTTCCTGCATGGTGAAATCGTTTACGCCGACGATGACCTTGTCTTTGGCCTCGACGGCCAGCTGGAATTGATAGCTCGCATCCTGAATCTCGCGCTGCGGGTAGCCAGCGTCTATCGCCTCGATCATCCCGCCGTATGCGTCTATCTTGTTGAAGTATTCGAACGCGCCCTCTTCCATCTCGCGCGTGAGCTTCTCGACGAAGTAAGAGCCGCCGAGCGGGTCGACGGTGTTGGTCACGCCCGACTCGTGAGCGATGATCTGCTGCGTGCGCAGCGCGATCAGCGCGGCTTCATCCGAGGGGAGCGCAAGCGCCTCGTCGTACGCGTCGGTGTGAAGAGACTGTGTGCCGCCGAGCACGCCTGCGAGCGCCTGTATGGCCACGCGGACGATGTTGTTGAGCGGCTGCTGCGCAGTGAGCGATACGCCGGCGGTCTGCGTGTGGAAGCGCAGCATCATCGAGCGAGGGTTCTTCGCACCGAAACGGTCCTTCATCACCCTGTACCATATCCGCCGCGCGGCCCGGAACTTTGCAATCTCTTCGAAGAAGTCATTGTGCGAGTTGAAGAAGAAGCTGAGTCGCGGCGCGAAATCGTCGACGTCCATCCCGTGATTGACTGCGTACTGCACGTACTCTATCCCGTCGCGCAGCGTGAAGGCCAGCTCCTGAAGCGCGGTCGAGCCCGCTTCGCGAATGTGATAGCCGGAGATCGAGACAGGGTTGAAGCGGGGCACTTCTTTCGTGCAGAACTCTATGGTGTCGACGATGAGCTGCATCGAAGGGCGTGGAGGATATATCCACTCTTTCTGCGCTATGTACTCTTTGAGGATGTCGTTTTGCAGCGTGCCGCCGACCTTCTTCCAGTCCGCGCCCTGTTTTTCGGCGACCGCTAAAAACATGGCGAATATCATCGAAGCGGGCGCGTTGATGGTCATCGATGTTGTGACCTCTTCGAGAGGTATTCCGTCGAAGAGCACCTCCATGTCGGCGAGCGAAGAGATGGCCACGCCGCATTTGCCGACCTCGCCTTCGCTGAACGGGTGGTCCGAGTCGTAGCCCATCAGCGTGGGCAGGTCGAATGCTACCGACAGCCCCGTCTGCCCGTGTTCGAGCAGGTACTTGAACCTCTTGTTCGTGTCGAAGGCCGAGCCGAACCCGGCGAACTGCCGCATCGTCCAGAGCCTTCCGCGGTAGCCCGTCGCGTGTATGCCGCGCGTGTAAGGCGGCGTTCCCGGAAAGCCCAGCTCCGTTTCATAATCGAAACCGCTCAGGCTGTTCGGCGTGTAGAGCCGCTCGACGGGCGAGAGCGAGACGGTCGTGAAACTCTTTTTGCCCTCCGGCATACGCTTGAGCGTCGGGGCGAGCGTCTTCTCTTCCCATTCCTGTTCGGCATCTTGAAGGCGGTTGGTCAGGTCGGTCGTGCTCATCGAACTCTCCTCAAAGTAAAGTCGCATTCCTGTAGCGGACGAGATGCGTAAAAGAAGATAAGCTTGATGATAGTTTACCGCAGGATTGAGTGTCAACTTTGAGGAATATCGAGAGCTATCTCTGACATATTATAAAGTCAGGGCCATTTCGCTGTCGGAGGAAGCCTATTATATGAACCACAGAGGAACACAGAGGACACGCAGGAGAATCATTACTCCTGTGTGTCCTCTGTGTTCCTCTGTGGTAAATCCGAGTTTGATATCTATTTAGGATTGTGGCGCGAACTCGCGTAGATAATTGAAACTTGCAGGCTCAAATGATAATCTGGCTTTCTCTTTCTGGGCCCGAATTGCGGATATGCGCATAACTACAGGCACAGCTCTCGGACCTTATGAAGTGATAAGCCCAATTGGAGCGGGCGGCATGGGTGAGGTCTATCTCGCCCGCGACGTGCGCCTGGGTCGCAACATCGCGCTCAAGCTGCTTTCGGCGGGCGTTACGAAGAACGAAGACCGCGTGCGCCGGTTTCAACAGGAGGCGCGCTCGGCGTCGGCGCTCAACCACCCGAACATAATTACAATTTACGAAGTCGGACAGGTCGATTCGATCCACTTCATAGCAACCGAATATATCGAAGGCGAGACGCTCAGACAGCGCATGGGGCGCGGCGTCATGTCGATTTCCGAGGTCCTCGACGTAGGTATTCAGGTCTCGGCTGCGCTCGCCGCCGCGCACGGGGCGAGCATAATGCACCGGGACATCAAGCCCGAAAACATTATGCTCAGGCCCGACGGCTACGTTAAGGTGCTCGATTTCGGTCTCGCAAAGCTTACAGAGAACTCTTTTTCCGAGCCAGTCTCTTCGACCGACCCCGAAGCCAAGACGCAGCCCGTCTTCAATACCGACCCCGGCACCATCATGGGAACGGTGTCTTACATGTCTCCGGAACAGGCGCGCGGGCTCGCCGTGGACGCCCGCACAGACATATTCAGCCTCGGAGTCGTGCTTTATGAGATGATCGCGGGCCGGCCCCCATTCGAGGGGGCGACCGTAAGCGAAGTGATCGTCTCGATACTCAGAAAGAGGCCGCTCCCGCTTGCGCGCTACTCGTCGGATGTTCACCCTGAGGTCGAGCGCATAGTTAGCAAGGCGCTCGGCAAAAAGCCCGACGAGCGGTATCAGACGATCAAAGATCTCCAAATCGACCTGAAGAAGTTCAAACAGCGGATCGAGCTCGAAGAGGAGCTGGGAATTTCGGGCTACTCGGACCTCTCTTCGCACGACCTCTCGCTGAAGTCGTCCGCCTCAAACGGCGAGCAGCGGCTCCTGTTCGTGCATAACTCTATGGCAAAGACCGAAGACCTCTCTTCGGTGCTGCGCTCCACTTCGAGCGCCGAGTACATAATCACCGAGATCAAGAAGCATAGGAAGGGCGCGGTATTCGCCCTCGCCGCCATCGTCTTTCTCATCTCCGGGCTCGCCTACTTCGCGACGGGGAGCTCGGCCATCGACTCGGTCGCCGTCATGCCCTTTAACAGCGACGGGAGCGACGCGAGCGCCAAAGAGATAGGCGAGGTGATAACGCAGCGGATCATCAACGGACTTTCGCGGATGCCCGGTCTGAAGGTCAAATCATATGTGGCCGTGGCAGGATACTCGGGACGAGCAGTCGACCCTCAGACCGCAGGCCGCGAGCTTGATGTGGAGGCGCTGCTGATCGGGCGGGTAGTCAAACGTGAGCGCGACGACAACATCACTATCAACCTCGAGCTGGTCAACACGCGCGACAGCAGCCAGATCTGGGGCGAGGAGTTTAACAGGAAGTTTGCCGACCTCAGACAGTTGCAGAACGAGATACTGAGAGACATATCTGAAAACATTGGGCTGAAGCTCACCGATGAAGAGAAACGTCGCCGCGAAGCGGAGGCGTTTTACGCGGAAGGGCGAAACCTCTGGGAGAAGCGCACGTCGGACGCGATAAGGCGCGCGGTAGACTCGTTCGAGCAGGCAATAAGCATACGCCCCGATTATGCGCTCGCTTATGCGGGGCTGGCCGACTGCTACAACATGCTCGGCAGCTACGGAGTGGAGCGTCCGAAGATAGCCTTCCCGAGGGCGAAAGAGGCCGCCGAGCGGGCGCTCGAACTGGACCGCTCGCTGGCGGAAGCGCACACCTCTCTGGCCTTCGCCTACTATCGCGGGGACTGGAACTGGGAGGATGCCGAGATAGAGTTCCAGCGCGCCATAAGGCTCAATGCCAACTACGCGCAGGCGCACCAGTGGTATGCGAACTATCTTGCCGCCGTCGGACGCCACCGCGAAGCCGAAGAGGAGACGAAGGTCTGTCTCAGGCTCGACCCGACATCGCTTATAGTCCAAGCGCATTTCGGGTTCGTCTATTACTTCGCCCGCCGCTATGACGATGTGATCTCGTCGAGTCAAAAGACGCTCGACCTCGACCCGAATTTTTTTGCCGCCCGCAGATATCTGGGGCTCGCCTACACTCAGAAGGGCATGTACGCCGAGGCGATTCGGGAGTGCCGACAGGCGGTAAGTACTTCGAGAGGATCGATTCTGATAAGGGCCGAGCTTGCCCAGGCGCTCGCTTCGTCGCCGAATAAAGAGCACAAGGACGAGGCGCGGCAGATACTCGGCGAGCTGATCGCGGCGTCGAACGAGCGGTATGTCTCGCAATATCACATGGCGGCGATCTACGCGATGCTGGGCGAGCGGGACCGCGCCTTCGAATCGCTCGAAAGGGCATACGAAGAGCGCGCCGATTATCTTGCTTACCTCAATGTCGACCCGCGTTTTGATTCGGTGAGGACGGACCCCAGGTTTGCCTCGCTCAAACAGCGAATCCGCTTCCCATAGGCATAGGCCAAAAATACTCATAACCCTGCATAACTGAGACATCGGGACTGAGCAAAGCTGTATTTTGATGCGGCGCCCCGCGCCGGTACGTTTCTTGCTCGATAACGTCTTTAAATTAAAAAGGCACTGGTATGTAAAGATGAAGAAGCGAAATCCATATAAGGCAGCGGTCCTGATCTCTTTATTTATGGTGGCCTGCGGCGAGCCTCCTCCCGGCAGGGGGGAAGGCGAGATAGGATCGGCTAAGGGCGGCGGCGAGCAGGTGCGGTTTCGCGTGGAGACCGTGGCGAGCAATCTTGAAGTCCCCTGGGCAATCGCCTTCGCGCCTGACGGGCGCATATTCCTTACCGAGCGGGCCGGGCGAGTCCGCGTAATCGAGCAGGGCAAGCTTCGCCCCGAGCCGATCGCCAGAATCGAAGATGTCGAAGAGACGGGCGAGAGCGGGCTGATGGATCTGAGCCTGCATCCGCAGTTCGCCGAGAACCGCTTTCTCTATCTTGCATACGTCTATCGCGACAACGGGCAGCGAGTGCGCGTTTTGAGATTTCGCGAGACAAACAACGCGCTCACCGACCGCAAAGTGATAATAGAAAACATACCGGCTGCGCGTTTTCATGCAGGGACGCGGGCGAGGATAGGCCCGGACGGCAAACTCTACATCACTACGGGCGATGCGACGGAGCGCGAGCTTGCGCAGCGCCTCGACTCGCTTGCAGGAAAGACTCTGCGGTTGAACGATGACGGCACGATCCCGCCGGACAACCCTTTTGTAAACAGGCAGGGCGCGCGCCCGGAGATATGGTCTTACGGCCATCGCAATTCTCAAGGCATCGCCTGGCAGCCAGACACCGGCCTGCAATTCCAGACCGAGCACGGGCCTTCCGGGTTTGACGGGCCGGGCGGCGGCGATGAGGTCAACATAGTGGAGAAGGGAAATAACTACGGCTGGCCGAAGGTGCATCACGATCAACCGTCGCCCGAAGGGATGGTGCCGCCGCTGTTGCTTTACACCCCGGCGGTTGCTCCCGCGGGGGCGATCTTTTATCGCGGTACGGTCTTTCCGCAGTTTCGCG
>DASTET010000159.1:0-3413 GCA_035709445.1 Blastocatellia bacterium
GCGTGATCTTGACCAAGATGGAGGGCGACACCCGTGGCGGGGCAGCGCTCTCGATCAAGGAGGTGACCGGCCAGCCCATCAAGTTCATCGGTGTCGGTGAGCGGTATGATGCTATAGAGCCCTTTTATCCAGACCGCATCACTCAACGCATTCTCGGCATGGGCGACGTCCTCTCGCTCATCGAGAAGGTGCAGTCCGAAGTCGACGAACAGAAGGCCATCGAGCTTCAAGAGAAGCTGGCCCGCGACCGCTTCTCGCTTGAGGACTTCCGCGATCAGCTTCGGCAGATGAAGCGGCTGGGCTCTTTAGACAAGCTCCTCGACATGTTGCCGTCGAACCTGTTCGGGGGGCTCAAAATCACCCCCGAGCAATCAGCCGAGATGGAGCAAAAGCTCAAGCTTACGGAAGCCATAATCGACTCGATGACTCCGGAGGAACGGCGCGATCATGCGATCTTGAATGCGTCGCGACGAAAGCGCATCGCCCGCGGGAGCGGCACGAAGGTCCAGGACGTCAACCAGATGATAAACGAGTATCTGGAGATGCGTAAGATGATGCGGATGATGACTTCGGGCGGAATGGGCGGAATGGGCGGAATGATGGGCGGGTTGGGTCGGATGATGGGAGGCGGGCTTCCCGGTTTTGGAGCAGGAAGCCGCCGGAAGGCGACCAAAAGAAAAAAGAAGAAAAAGAAACGTTAAGGCCCGGCTTTAGGCTATAATCGACCTCTTGCCAGCCGGTCTCGGCATGCGCAGCATTAGAGAACACGTAGCCCTGATAGTTTGAGCTTTATTGGTTCGGGTAAAGATCGATTGATCTCAGGAAAGGTGAACCATCGAGCGGTCAATCGATTCAGTATTCAAATTTGGAGGTGCAGTTTGCTTTCGATCCGGTTAACGAGAATGGGCGCAAAGAAGAAGCCCTTCTATAGAATTGTTGTCGCGGAAAAGCGTTCGAAGCGCGATGGACGCTTTATCGAATCAGTTGGTTATTATGATCCTTGCCGAAATCCGGCCGATGTGAAAATCGACCGCGACCGGTTGAGCTACTGGATAGAACGCGGAGCGCAGCCGTCAGACACGGTACGCAGCCTTATTAAGCGAACGCCTGCAACCGCACTCGCCGAACCGAGCGCATAGCGGTATGGCTCATCACTGGTAAGCGCCGTCCCGGAATTGAAGTCTCATACTGGCCGCGCCGCGCGTCCGTCCTTCCTTGGCGACGATCTGAAGGAGGCGACGTATGAATGACGGTTCGTTAAAGGAGGTCATCGAGACTATTGTCAAGGCTCTCGTGGACTATCCGGACGAGGTGGCGGTAAAAGAGATCGACGGCGATGCAACGATAGTGCTTGAGGTGAGGGTTGCTCATCAAGATCTGGGCAAAGTTATCGGGAAGCAAGGTCGCACTGCTCGCGCGATGCGGACCATTCTTCGCGCCGCCGGAATGAAGCTTAAGAAACGTTTTGTGCTTGAGATACTCGAGTAGTGAAGGACGGGAGCGACAACCAGGCACAAGAAGCAGACGTGGTGATCGCCCGCATCGTAAAAGCGCGCGGCCTGCTGGGAGAGGTCGCCTGCGATATTGAAACCGATTTTCCCGAACGCTTCGCCTCGCTTGAACGGGTCGTTGTTTGGATGCCGGATCAGTCTCGGATCGAGCTTTCGGTTGAAGATCACTGGTTCCACAAGGGACGCGTTATTTTTAAGTTCGAGGGATACGACTCAATGACCGAAGCCGAGCGCCTGGTCGGCGGACGATTGGTGATCTCGCAGGCCGACGCCTGGCAGCTCGAAGAGGGCCGGTATTACGAGTATGAAATCGTAGGCTCTGAGGTCGTCACTACAGCAGGCAGGAATGTTGGCCGGGTGGATAGATTGATGCGCACGGGCGGGACGGACGTCCTGGTGGTGGAAGGCGAGGGCGGCCGCGAGCATCTGATCCCGTTTGCGGATGAAATCTGCGTTGATGTCGATACGGAAGCGGGGCGAATAACTATCGAACCGCCGGAAGGGCTTCTTGAGCTGTAGATTTTAGGCGTCAAGTTTTGGAGCGTGGCGGCCGCTGTTACAGAATCGAAGTATGCGGTTCGAGATCATAACAATTTTTCCCGGGATTTTTAGTAAGGTCTTTGAATTTGGAATAATTCGCCGCGCTGTCGAGGCAGGGCTTGTAAGCATATCCATTCACGACCTGCGTGATTACACAACGGACGTGCACCGGCAGACGGACGATCGTCCCTTCGGCGGCGGGGCCGGGATGGTTATGAAGCCCGACCCATTATTTCGCGCCGTGGAGGCTATAACGCGTGGACAGGATGACGTGAGCGTGATCCTGCTTTCGCCTCAGGGCCGGCTGTTTGACCAGCGAATGGCTGAGCAGTTGTCGCGGCTGGAACGTATGGTCTTGATATGCGGCCGTTACGAGGGCGTTGACGAGCGGGTGGTCGAGCACCTCGTCACGGATGAGGTTTCTATAGGCGACTACGTGCTTTCTGGGGGAGAGATACCCGCGATGGTTCTCGTAGATTCGATAACGAGGTTGCTTCCCGGGGCGCTCGGGTGCGGACAATCCGCCGAGCGCGAATCGTTTGCAAGCGGGTTGCTGGATTATCCGCAATATACCCGGCCCGCAGAGTATCGCGAAATGAAGGTCCCGGCTGTGCTGCTCGGCGGAAACCACGCCGAGATAGAAAAATGGCGGCGGAGAAAAGCGATTGAAAAAACGATCCGCCGAAGACCTGATCTTATAAAGGCCGACTCGCTCAGCGAGGATGAACGGCGAGAGTTTCATAGCATTCTGGAAGAGATACATAACACCGAAAAGTTTGAGTAGCGAGGTACTGTGATGAATCAAGTCGTGCAAATTGTAGAGAATCGTCAGTTGCGCAATGATATCCCTGATTTTCAACCGGGCGATACTGTTCGGGTGCACGTCCGAATCAAAGAAGGCGATAAAGAGCGCCTCCAGGCATTCGAAGGCGTGGTCATTGCTCGAAAACATAGCGGTGTGCGCGAGACCATAACGGTGCGCAAGACCAGCTTCGGAATAGGCGTCGAGCGCATATTTCCACTCCACGCAAGCATTGTCGACCACATAGATGTGGTGCGAAGGGGCCGAGTCCGCCGGGCGAAGCTGTATTACCTTCGCAAATTGCGCGGTAAAGCCGCCCGAATACGTGAGCGGGATACTCGCGCTGAGCGCGCCGCCGCTGCCGCCGCTGCTGTAACGAAAGCTGTTGCAGAGCCTGAGATCCCGGCTGTCGAAAACGGTCAGGAAGGCGCCGAGGAGTAATCGCGCGCACCGTTACAGGCAGGTACGCCGAATCGATCTTTATTCTGCTGGGCTCATTCTGCTGGTCGGGACGGGGCCTGCTGCACGATTAGATCCTTTATGGACGCAGTCATCTCGAA
>DASTET010000160.1:0-2114 GCA_035709445.1 Blastocatellia bacterium
AGTAGGCAAAGACGAATATTGCCGGTATCAACTCGATTCACCCTCCCGCGAGACGCCGCGCGGCGCCAGGGAATGCTCGATCTCTTCTTCGAGGTGAGAGGGCCAGGCATACTTTACCAGCATCCACATAAGCAGCGATGCCGCCACCGTAAAACATGCATGATAGAAGAGCCCTATCGGAATAAACCCGAAAACCAGAGGCGACGCTGTGCGCCAGAACCATACGTCCTGATGCAACACGTAAAAGGCGAGGACTGTTATGACCAGTATTGCTCGTTTCATTTGCGATCAGCGGTCAGATGCGAGCGTAATATCGCACAGCGACCGAACAATATGCAACTTTACATGATGGCTCACCCGATTAAAACGAAGGATAGCCGGAGCTGACGGTAAAAAGTTGTAAAAAGCTCGAAGGCTATCCGTAAATCGAATGAGTCAGAAAGTAATAACCGCAGAGGACGCAGAGGTATATTCTCCCTCTGCGATCCTGCGGCGTACTCTGCGGTGAACAATTCTCTAAGTTTTTGGTAACGCCCCTGGAGTTTTGCAACGCCCACGGGGGGTTGTTAGAATATCGGGGTTTTATCGAACAAGATTAGGAAGGGATGAGTTTTATTACCATAATGCGCACTTCAAGAAGTCTTGCTTTGACGATCCTTTTCCTGCTCAGCTATGCGACCGTTCCGGCTGCGCAAACGACAAGCGCCATAACCGGCAGCGTGCTCGACACGACTGGCGCCGCGATTTCGGGGGCAAAAGTGAGCGCGCGTCACGTAGAGACTGGGCTGACGCAAACAACATTGAGCGGCGAGAATGGCCGGTTCATCTTTCCATCCATGCCTGTGGGGGCATACGAAATCCGCGTAGCTTCGGCGGGGTTTCGCCCGCTCGTCAGACAGGGAGTGCGGCTCACGGTAGCCGAAACCGCCGTCGTCGATCTCGTGCTTGAGCCCGGCGCGCTAGATCAGGAGATAACAGTTTCGGCTGACGCGGAGCTGGTCAATACGGAGACGCCGGAGCTGAGCTATCTGGTCGGCGAAAGATCGATTCGCGAGCTGCCGCTTAACGGAAGGAACTATACCGACCTCGCCCTGTTACAGCCGGGCGTGATCGGCTACTCGCACCGCGACGGCGGCTCGGTCGTCGCGCACGGGCTTGGGATGAGCATCAACGGGCAGGACCCCAGATCGAACGTCTACCTGCTGGACGGGAGCGTGCAGAACGATTTCACAAACGGCCCCGCCGGGAGCGCCGCAAGCACCGTGCTCGGAATAGAGACCATACGAGAGTTTCGCGTCGAGGCGAACACCTACAGCGCCGAGTACGGTCGCAATTCGGGAGGCCAGATAAACGCGCTCTCCAAATCGGGGACGAACGATCTTCACGGCAGCCTATACTGGTTCCACCGCAATGACAATCTCGACGCGAGGAACTTCTTCGACCTCCCGCCGGTCGGCAAGCCTGAGTTCAAACGCAATCAGTTCGGCGGCAGCCTGGGCGGTCCCGTCAGAAAAGATCAAGCCTTCTTCTTCTTCGGGTACGAGGCGCTCAGAGAAGACCTGGGCCGCACGATCTCAACCGTGGTCCCCGACCTTAATGCCCGGCGCGGAATACTGCCAAACCCGGCTCAGCCCGGCGGGACCATAACCGTGCCCATCCATCCTGACGTAAGGCCTTTTCTCGAAGAGTTCCCTCTTCCGAACGGGCCGGGGCTCGGAAACGGTCTGGCGTCGTTTCTGTTCGGGTTCGATCAGACGATAAACCAGGACTTCTTGCAGGGGCGCTTCGATCAAAACATCGGCAGCGCGAGCCGCTTCTTCGGGCGCTACACTATTGATGACGCGGAGCAGTTTCTGCCGACCGATTTTCCGCAGTTCCCTCGCTCGTTCCTCTCGCGCAACCAGTTTTTTACAGCCGAGCTGCATCAATCTATTTCTGCCAGGACGATCCAGACGCTTCGCGGGGGGTTCAGCCGCACCCGCATAGGGCAGGATGTCGAATCGAACACTTCGCAGCCATTGACCCCTTTCGTCGCCGGGAGAGAGATGATAGGCAACATAGACATCGGCGGCATCCCGCGATTCGGCTCGCAAAGCTCGGTCAACGTCAAGCTC
>DASTET010000161.1:0-3140 GCA_035709445.1 Blastocatellia bacterium
GGCGACGGCGACTCAGGCTCCCGAAACGGTCGATCATGACTTTGATGAGATCGCTCAGGTCGCCCCGAAATGGGCAATTGCCGATGGCCTCGCACAAGCGTTCAGGTCGGATCAAACTCCCGCGTTCGGGCAGATGGCCGCCCAGCTCTTCGACCGTTCGAGCAAACGGGAACGCGCGAGCATAATCAATACACTGATTTCGACGCTTGGCCCGACAGTCATATCGCAGATTCTTGAGCGCAGAGAATCGTTCGGCCCTCCTGGAGGGCTGTGAGGAGGCCAAACTAAGGTAACACCCGATCAGGCCGAGCAGATTTCACCCCAGGAGGTGAGCGACCTCGCTTCAGAAGCAGAGAAGCGAGACTCCTCTATCATAGAGCGGTTCAGCGATTTCTACGCCGAGCACCCGACCTTGATCAAAACACTTGGCGCCTCCGCCCTGGCTATAACGCTATCTAATATAGCGCAGCGCCAGAGCGGGACGTGACACGTGGATCAGAAAGGAGCAGGAACCCTACGGTTCCTGCTCCTTCAATTAAGGCTCCCGCAATCTTGCCCTGAATGATTATCGGCATGATAATTGCAATTCGATTTCCTTGATTGTGCGATATACTACCTTTATTTACCTCCCCTAACAGATGTGTGTGTTCAGAGGGGAGGTTTGATATGCGAATCAGAGTACTCGTAGTCGAGGACACCCTCGACACCCGCCAGTTGCTTGAGATGTACCTCACTATGGAAGGCTTTGACGTGGTCACTGCTATAGACGGCATAGACGGGATTTCGAAGGCTGTATCGGAGAGCCCGGACGTTATAGTCACTGACATCAATATGCCCCGCCTTGACGGAGTGGAGATGATAAAACAACTCCGCGCGAAGGACCTCTTCCGAAGCTTGAAGGTAATAGCTATGACGGCCTACGGCAGCGGCCCGGCGCGAGAGGCAAGCGAGGCGGGCGCCGACCTTGTCTTGAGGAAGCCGATCCTGTTCGACTCCATCGCGGAGACGATAAGAAAGCTCGTGGCCTGAGGCTCGAAGGCGGCTTGCTCGACAGACGCCTTCAACCCTACGAGTGACCGACTCCAGCAGCGTTTCGATATTTCGTGAAGCGGCGATAGAGCCTTATCTGCTTAATCCTTGATTGACTTGGATGTTTCGCGGGTGTATCCTAGCACCGTTGATAACTTGGCGTGGCGATTTAAGGTGAATTGCTCCACGTAAAAAACTGCTAAACAGCCCGGATTCAACCCCGCGCAGTTTAGCGCGGGGTTTTTGGTTTTTATGAGCAAGAAAGTTTTTCGCGAAGCCTTAACCGATGACCGCGTGCTTGTTTTCGACGGCGCGATGGGGACGATGCTCTACTCGCGCGGCGTTTATATAAACAGGTGCTACGACGAGCTGAACCTCATCAGTCCCGATCTCGTGCTCGGCATACACCGCGAGTACGTCAAAGCAGGCGCCGACATCATAGAGACGAACACGTACGGCGCTAACCGCGTCAAGCTTGCAGGCTATGGCCTCGAAGACAAGATACGCGAGATTACACGCACGGGCGCACGTCTCGCGCGCGAGGCCGCTGCCGACCGCGCCTATGTCGCGGGCGCGATAGGCCCGCTCGGAATTCGCATAGAGCCTTACGGGCCGACTTCGATAGAAGAAGCTCAAGCCTTCTTTCGCGAGCAGGCCGAAGGGCTGTTAGAAGGCGGCGTCGACCTCTTCATCCTCGAAACATTCTCGGACGTGGCCGAGATACATCAGGCGCTCATCGCCGTCCGCTCGATTTGCGATCTTCCGGTAGTCGCGCAGATGACCATTCAAAACGACGGCAATACGAGCTACGGCACATCGCCCGAGATATTCACCCGCAGGCTCGACGAGTGGGGCGCCGACGTCATCGGGTTGAACTGCTCGGTAGGACCGCACGCGATGTTTGAAGCCATAGAGAAGATGCAGCAGGTCACGAGGCGCAAGCTTTCGGCCCAGCCTAATAACGGACTGCCCCGCCAGGTCGACGGGCGAATGTTTTATATGGCTTCGCCCGATTACATGGCCAAGTATGCGAAGCGGCTCATACAGGCCGGGGCAAAGTTCATAGGCGGATGCTGCGGCACCACCCCCGAGCATATAAGACAGATCGCCAATGCCGTAACCGCGCTCTCGCCGGGCCGGTCTTCGGTGAGCGCGTTCGTCATCGAAGAGAGGCCCGATGTCGAGGTGACTCCCGCCGAGCAGAAATCGCGGTTCGCAAAAAAGATATGCGACGGCGAGTTTGTCACATCGGTCGAGATCGTCCCTCCTAAGGGATGCGACCCGTCGAAGATGCTCGACAGCGTCCGGCTTCTCAAAGACGCGGGAGTCGATGCCGTGAACGTGCCCGACGGCCCGCGCGCGCAGTCTCGAATGGGCGTGCTCGCCGTCTCCACCCTTATCGAGCAGCAGGTCGGCATCGAGACGGTAGTCCATTACTGTTGCCGCGACCGGAACCTGCTCGGGATGACGAGCGACCTGCTCGGGGCCGCCGCCCTCGGTCTCAGAAATCTCTTGATCATCACTGGCGACCCGCCGAAGATGGGGCCTTACCCGGAAGCGACAGCCGTATTCGACATCGATTCGATAGGTCTTGTGAACATGGTCAACCGGCTCAACAACGGGCTCGACATCGGCGGAAACCCTATAGGCCAGCCCACATCATTTTTCATAGGGGTGGGCGTGAACCCGTGCGCCGTCGATCTCGATTACGAGCTGCGCCGCTTCGAGTACAAGGTCGAAGCGGGCGCCGAGTTCGCCATCACTCAGCCGACATTCGACGTCGAGCAATTGAGGGGTTTCCTGAGGCGCATAGAAGGGTTTCGCATCCCCGTTATAGCGGGCATCTGGCCGCTTGTGAGCTATCGGAACGCGGAGTTCCTGGCCAACGAAGTGCCTGGCGTGGTCGTGCCCGAACGGGTGCTCGACCGCATGCACCGCATCACGGACAAAGACGACGCGCGCAGGGAAGGACTTGCAATTGCCCGCGAAACCTTCATGGAAGTGCGCGACATGGTCCAGGGGGTTCAAGTATCCGCCCCCTTCGGCAAGGTCCAGTATGCGCTCGACGTCTTTAGAGTCTAGCGAGTCTGGCGAGTCGAGAGTCTGGCGAG
>DASTET010000162.1:0-2448 GCA_035709445.1 Blastocatellia bacterium
GATAACGGCGCGGAGGACGTGCTAAGGCTGATGGTTGCGCCGCAGTCCAAACACACTTACCTGACATTGGTCGACCGTCTGTTGCGTGTCGGCGCGCATATCAATACCTGGGCGGTCGAGTATCAGGACATAGGGCTCGCATCGGCGCACGACATAAGCGAGCTTATAAAGGACCACCGCCCGGTGCGCGCTACCTATTCCAAAGACCTGACCGAAGTGACGGGCGGCTTGCGCAATTACATCATCGTGGCCGAAAGGGCCTGATAGATGGCTTGTTCGCCCTGACCGGGTTTTGTTAAACTTGAAGCTCCCCCCAGGGTTCCGACGGTCTCCAAAAAAGGGGTATATGGATGAAGGATGTCGAGTCGTTTGTCCTTTGCGTTGAGGACGACCCTGATACACAAGAAATGCTTGGAGTGTTGCTTCAGGAGCGCGGGTATCGCTTCAAGGCGGTCGATAACTGTGCTGAGGCGCTCAATCTTTTACGCCAGGTCAAAGTCTCTCTCCTGTTGCTGGACAACCAGTTGCCGGATGGAGCAGGCGTCGATCTGTGTGAGGAAGTGCGTCGGTTCGATAAGAATCTGCCGATAATCTTTCTCTCCGGGTCTGCCTACGATAGTGCGCGCGAGGTCGCTTTGAGGGCGGGAGCGAATGCCTTTCTTACAAAGCCCATAGAGCTGGAAGCGTTATACCGCACGGTCGCAAGGTGGACGACCATTTCTGCCGATTCCGTCTGAACGAAACAGGCTAACGTTGCGGCTTGCTGTCGAGCTCAAGCTTTGCGCGATCCGCGGCCGCATGCCTTGGCCGGATCATAGACCATAATCTGGCCACCACGCCGTGCGACGCATAAATCGTCGCCATTACCAGCAGGGTCCATTCCGAATAGAACCATATAGCCATCACAACCAGCGCTAGCGAGACAATGAGCACGAAAGGGTGATAATTGCTTGCGCCCAGGTTCTTGAAGCTCGTGTAGCGGATCGTCGATACCATTAAGAAGGCGAGGCAGGCCATAAGCGCGAGCTGCGCGATGGCGAATACCTGGCCGTCGATGACGAGCGTTCGCCCCATTGCGGCAAAGCTGAAACCTGTGGTGTGGGTGATGGGGGTTGGCGCGAAATGGACTATCGCCGCAACCATGCTCGCGCCTGCCGGGATTGGCATGCCGACAAAAGCCTTCTTATCGGCCTTCGGGTTCTTGGGAGGAAGATCAGGATTCGGCTGACGCGCGAGCACGTTGAACCTCGCCAGCCGGAGCGCGCCGCAGATGACAAACAGGAATGAGGCGGCCCATCCGAGCTTGTGGAGCCCCCCGACCTGTCCATAACCCCACGAGAAAGCCAGCAGCGCCGGGGCCACCCCGAATGAGAGCACGTCGGCTATCGAGTCAAGCTCTATCCCGAATTCGGACGTAGCACGCGCCATGCGCGCGATTGTGCCATCCAGGAAATCGAACAGGACGGCGAAACCTATATTGATGGCGGCGCGGTCGAAGTGATCGGCTGCGAGCGCGACGTCGCCTATGGCGAGCGACTGCACTCCGAGCAGCGACTCCATAACCGAGTAGAACCCGCAGAAGATATTCGCGGTCGTAACCAGGCTGGGGATGACAAAGACTGTTTTGCGAAACCTGCGCCGCACGCGCCTGTCCTGGTTTCTGTAGGAATCCTCAATCGTCGACCTGTCAGACATCAGACCCTCCTCGCCTCACACCGCAGGCGGCCTATAACGGTGACGCCGCCGATCACGCGCTGGCCCTTGACTGCGAGGACCTCGACTTCGTGCGGCATCACGACGTCCATGCGCGAGCTGAATTTCATCAGCCCGATCTTCTCGCCGAGCGCTACGCGGTCGCCCTTCTTTTTCCAGAAGACCACGCGGCGCGCAAGCAGCCCGGCGATCTGACGAAATACTACCGTGACGCGCGAGCCGCGAACGGTGACTATATTCTGCTCGTTTTCTACCGATGCGATGTCGCGCGATGCTACGTGAAATGCGCCGGGCTTGTAGAGGAAGTCTATTATCTCGCCTGCGATGGGGGAACGGTTTATATGCACGTCGAGCGGCGACAGAAATATCGAGACCTGCGTCGCCGATTCTTCCGCTTTCGGATCGACGGGTGTGACCGACACGACTCTTCCATCTGCGGGCGAGACGACGATGGTCTCATCGACAGGGCATGACCGGTCAGGATCGCGGAAGAAGAAGGCCATAAAAGCGGCGAGCACCAGACAGAGCGCGGCTGCCGTCGAAAAGATAAGCCCGCCCGAAATGTAACCGAGCGCCAGCAGGGCCAGGCCGGGCACGAGAAAAAGGACTATAAATGGGATGCCTTCTTTAGCCATCTGAAAACAAAATTGGTTACTCCGATTCGGAATGTTTGAGGCGCGCACTGGATATGCGACGACTCACCGGTCGTGAGTAACCAAGCTCTGCTCTATTCTA
>DASTET010000163.1:0-3403 GCA_035709445.1 Blastocatellia bacterium
AATCCGCGCAGGTTTGACCCTCCCGTCTTCTCGGCCAGAGTTTCGAATTCATCTATGCTCGCATTCTGTCCCTTCTTCGTCGAGTAGTAATTCTTTACTAGGTTGAAGAACTTATCGTCACCGATAGTGCTTCGAAGCATGTGATAGACATACGCGCCCTTGTAGAAAATGACCGACCGATATGCAGGCGACTGGTCGTTTAGCTGAGCAGGCGCGCGCGAGATTGAAGCCTCCTGTTCGAAGGCGAGGGCAAGCTCGAGTATCTCGGAGATGGTCCCGAGGAACTCAGCCGGGCTCTGCCGCGATTCGCGATAGAGCACGGCTGAATACTGCGCAAGCCCCTGCGAAAGCCACGCATCATCGAATGTCTTCAGCCCGACCGCCTGTCCCCACCACTGGAATGCGACTTCGCGCGCGAGGTCATCGACCGGGAGCATCCGCTCCGTAACCCATGTGCGGTGGGCGAGAAAGCTTATGCCCGCGCCGCTGTATGAATCGAGCGATTCATCATCGATTTCGGCCACCACGTACCGCGAGCCGAAGGCATAAGGCCCGAACTTCGTGTTGTAGAACTGTAGAATCTGTGCGATCTCTTGTCCGAACTCATCTACTCGCCCCTCGCTGCCGGGCAAGACAAAAAGATCGATCTGCATGCCGCCGCTCGTTATAGTTCGGTTGATGAACTGGCCTGCGGCGAAGGAACCGGGCAGAGTGGGCTGAGGCTCTACAAAACTGAAGGTTTTCTTATTGTCTTTTGTCGGGATCGCAGTCACAGGGTTCGCGCTGTGGCCTGCGACAAGCCAGTTAGCCGGGACGGTGATGTTTATTTCCGAGGCAGCCCGGTCGGCGGAGTACCCGTGGAAGGGAAACCAGCGAGCCGCATAAAAGAGATAAGACCCTTCAGGTCCGACATAAGCGAGCCGCCGGTCGGGGATGGGGCCGCCTTCGGGAGTTGCGAGCGGCCCGGCATAATCGAATGTCAAAGTGATCTCCGAGCCTGCCGGGTATAACTGCCCGAGGTTGATCTTTACGTTCAGCTCGTTTACCCGGTCCTGTATGAACTGAAGCTCGGTCTTGCCGTCCGGGCCCTTGACGCTTGAGATTACGAGTGACCCGTTCATCTCAAAGACCGCCGATTGCGTCTGCTTCAGCGCCTTGAAGGTCACTGCCGATTGCGCCTTGAGCGTGTGAGAGTCCGGCACTAGCTCGGCGTTGATCTTATAGCGAATGATGTCTATGTCAGCGCCTTGCTCGGATTGTCCCTGCGCGCCCTGAGTCAGCACGAAACCCATTGACAGGGTCAGAGCAATAGTAACCATCCTGTTCTTGAATCTTCTTGCCATCTTCGATCTACATCCTTCTGTGTGAATACATTTACATAAACGCTACCTGGATTATAGCATCGTGGTCGCGGGCGAGACTAGTTCCTCGGTTTTTCCGATGCCAACACTCCATACCCTGATCGAATGGGCGCGCGACTGGTTTCTTGCGGCCTACTTTACCCGATTGTCTCAACCCGGATCAGCATATAAAATCACCTGGAACATGGTCGCACCGGAAGTATCAAGTTTCAAAGCCGTAACCGGGACTTCGAAAGAAGCCGGGGCCGCAAGCGAGAATCAAATCGCTTCGAGGGCCGGAAGGCATATTGCGGAGCTGGCCTGTCTAATCCTTCTCATAGAGACTGTTATGTGGATCGTGCCGCTTATGCCCAACCCGCGCCTGGCATATACGTATGTTGCGATCCTGATAATAATGTTGCTCGTCGTCACACATCTGCGCGACAGGCTCACCGTACGGTCTGTCGGCATTCGGTTCGATAACTTCCTGCCGGTGCTCGCGCGCGTAGCTATGCCGCTCGGCCTCTTTGTGGCGGCGATGATCCTGATCGGCATCTGGGCAGGGAGCCTGAGGCTTGGAGAGAGGTTCATATCGATGCTTCTCTTTGTGCCGGTATGGGCCATGATTCAGCAGTACATGTTGTTCGGGTTTGCCTATCGAAGGTTCCGCGCCTTGCTTGGGCCGGGCACGCCAAGCGTAGTGGCTTCGACCGCGCTCTTCTCGCTGATCCACCTCCCAAATCCCATTCTGACCGTCGTCTGCGCGTATGGAGGCTACATCTGGTCGAGGACATATGACCGCGAGCCGAACCTGATAGTCCACGCCTTGACTCACGGGATTGCGAGCGCCGTTTTGGCCAACTCGCTGCCCGGCTGGCTGCTCAAAAACATGGTGGTGGGGTATAACTACTTCTTCAGGTAACGCCGTTATAGGGTCGAGCTTCTCACTCTTGCGAACGGTTCGATTGATCGCTCATACTAACCGCAATGGCAAAACTAAAAGGACCCAGGACTGTTTATGTCTGCCGCGAGTGTGGAGCGCAGCAGCCCAAATGGCTCGGCAAGTGCCCCGATTGCGGCTCGTGGAATTCGTTTGCGGAAGAGAGATCAGAACCTGCCCGGCCCGATTCTTCTCCGCGCGGCGGGCTGTTTCGAATGCGGGAGACCGCGCCCGTCTCTTATCAGGACATCGAGAGCCAGGACGACTCGCGCCAGTCTTCGGGCATAAATGAGTTCGACCGTGTGCTTGGCGGCGGAGTAGTTCCAGGCTCGCTCGTCCTCATAGGCGGAGACCCCGGCATAGGGAAATCGACTCTCTTGCTCGAAGTATCCGACAAGCTCGCCGCCGGTTATGGCACGGTGCTCTATGTGTCGGGTGAAGAGAGCGAGAGGCAGATCAAGCTCAGGGGCGAAAGGCTGAGCATCAACCCGAAAGGGCTATACCTGTTGGCGGAGACCTGTCTTGAACGTATCTTTGAGACCATAGACCGCCTCGATCCGAAGGTGGTAGTAGTCGATTCGGTCCAGACCGTATTCTCGATGAAGCTTGAGAGCGCGCCCGGCTCGGTCTCGCAGGTAAGGGAAGTGGCAGGCCAGTTTCTGATGCTTGCCAAGAACCGAACGGTGCCGGTCTTTCTGATAGGCCACGTCACAAAAGAGGGGACGATAGCCGGGCCAAGGGCCCTCGAACACATCGTCGATACGGTCCTTTATTTTGAAGGCGAGCGGCACCACAACCACAGGATCATTCGCGCAGTAAAAAACCGGTTTGGGGCAGCAAACGAGCTTGGCGTCTTCGAGATGACAGGGACCGGGCTTGTCCCCGTGGTCAACCCGTCGGGGTTGTTTCTAAACGAGCGGCCTCTCGGAGTGTCGGGCTCGGTTGTCACAGCCTGCATGGAAGGCACTCGGCCCCTGCTCGTAGAGCTACAGGCGCTCGTCACGGCGAATAAATTCGGGTCCGGGCGAAGAATGACTCAGGGCGTCGAGCAGAACCGCGTGGCGCTGCTCGTTGCGATGCTCGAAAAGCGAGTAGGCATGAGCGTGCTCGGCGACGATGTATT
>DASTET010000164.1:0-4132 GCA_035709445.1 Blastocatellia bacterium
ACTCGCTAGACTCTCGACTCGCCAGACTCGCTAGACTTAGATAAGTACCTAATTAGGTACTTTAACTTTTTGTTGAAAACTGTTTGAGCCTATGATACTTTTGCGGCGGAAGTAACTCTGTGAATCTGATTGAAAGCAGCAGCTCGGGCCGTAAAAGCAACACATTTTCAGGGCAATCAGTCAGGAGACGATACGGCAGCTTTACCGGGGTCGCTCTCCTGGTAAGGGAGGAAACGGGCCGCAAGGGCTCGCACACGATTGAGCAAAGACACCGCCACCAGGGCAAAGACCGCCAAAGAGCAGACACAGGCTTATAATTCGCTTGTGGTCTGGCTGCGTCTTCAAAGATCGCTCGCCTCCAAAAACAATCTCTCTCTGACCACCGTAAGCCGCGACGGCGCGGTGATAGGCCGTATCGAAAACGATAACTCCATATGCAGGGCGATGCGCGTCTCTCCGGAGCACGCGAAGCTTTGCGCAGCCGATTGCTCGAAAGCGTTTGCCGCCGCGACCGCCGAAGGCTCGCCGGTCGAGTATCAGTGCCACGCCGGGTTGCGCTGTTTTGCGATACCCGTCCGCGTCGACCGCCAGCAGCTTGTCGTGCTCGGAGGCCGCGCGTTCGCGCGTTCGAGCGAGTATGCAGACTTCCTCGTCCGCTACGCCGATATGGAGGCGGTCCAGAACGGCGATTGTTTGAAGAACATCCATTTCGCTTCCGCAGACGAGCTTCGCGCGGCTGCCGACCTTGTGGCTTCGACCGTCAATTATCACTTTCGCGCCGCGCCCCGCCTCGACTCCAAATCGCGCGACAAGGCCGAAGCCTCGCCCGATCTGCTAGACGCGCACCTTGAGATCATTCGCCTCACCGATCAGCTCGAAAGCAAGAAACGATCTATCGCTATCTTCTATGAGTTCCTCCGCGAGGTGGCTTCCAGCATAGACTCGCAGAAGGTCTATATCTCCGCGCTCAGAAAACTCGGCGAGATACTCAAGTCCGAGCGAAGCTCGCTTATGATCTTCAACGAGCAGTCGAACGAGCTTGCCCTGGAAGCCGCTGTGGGAGCCAGCCACGAGGCCGAAGCGCCTGTGCGCGTAAAGCTAGGCGAGCCCGTCTCCGGGGCCGTCCTCGCAAGCGGCGCGGCCATGCTTGTCCACGACGCCTCGACCGACGCGCGGGTCCCGCAGGACAAGATCACCCGGTACAGGACGAAATCTTTTATAAGCTATCCCATTACGCTCGGCGAGCGGAAGATAGGCGTCATAAACCTGACCGACCGCACGGACGGGTCGGCCTACGAGAGCGAAGACCTTTCCTTCATGGAGATGATCGCCCCTCACATCGCTCTGCTCATAGACCGGACCGAATGGCATAAGAAGGCCGAAGCCTTCCAGCGGCAGTCGCTCACCGACGCGCTTACGGGGCTGCCGAACCGGCGCTATCTCGAAGACCGCCTCTTTGAAGAGGTCGAGCGCTCGAAGCGCTATTCGACGCCTCTCTCCTTCATGCTGATCGACGTCGACCATTTCAAAAGGTACAACGATATCTACGGTCACACGAACGCGGACCTTGTGCTTGTAAAGACCGCCAGTATCTTGCGCCGCTCGGTCCGCGCCATCGATATGAGCGCGCGGTTTGCCGGAGACGAGTTCTGTATTGTGCTGCCGGAGACGGAGCTTGCGGCGGCAGCGCGCATCGCCGAGAGGCTGCGCCGGGCGGTCAACGAAGCCGAGTACCGTTCCGACGAGGGCGAGCTGATGGGAGTTGTGACGCTCAGCATAGGAGTCTCATCATTCAGCCCCTCGCGACAGAGCCCCCTTGCAATCATCGAGACTGCCGACCGCGCCCTCTATCAGGCGAAGACGCGAGGACGTAACTGCGTGGCGGTCTATTCAGAAACCGCGAATAAGAAGTAATGAGAATCCAGAATCCAGAATCCAGAAGCCAGAATCTCGCGCCGAGCATCTCGGTCATTGCCGAGCGAAGGAATCGGCATCGTTTATCTTCTGACTTCTGGCTTCTGGCTTCTGGATTCTGACTTCTGGCTTCTGGCTTCTCAGCACAGGTTAGCTTGATGGGTGATTCAGATCCAGTACAGGTTCTGAGCAGACTCCCCGCCGATGAGTTTCTCGACCGACAGTCCGAGGTGGACAGACTGTGTCACCTCGCGACCGGACGGGCACCTGCTTCGCAAGAAGCGAGCAGGGCGCGGCGCGGCGCGAGCGCGCTCGTCTTCGGCCCCCCGCGCGTAGGCAAGAGCGAGATACTTCGCGCGACCTTCGACCAGCTCTTCAATCGCGGCGCGGAGGCAGTCCCTCTCTATTACAGCTTCAGACCCGACTCGCTCGACGCGGTGAGGTTCGCAAGGGATTTTCTTTCGCAATTCCTCGCTCAGTTCATCGCCTTCCGCCGGAACGATCCCCGGCTCATAGCGACTGCGGTCGAGCCTCTCCCGAATATCTCGCGCGTCGCCGCATCGGAAGATTACCTGTGGGTGCGCGGCGTGATCGATTCATTTACGCGCGCGGTCGAATCGGGCGACGTATCGCTTCTTGTGAGGTGCGCGCTACAGGCCCCGGCCATCGCGGCCTCGCGCACTCAGCTCGTTCCGTTCTTGCTCGTCGACAACTTTCACCTGCTCGCCGGATCGGGGCCTGCCGGTGCGGCATCGCTCGACGAGGTGCGCGCGGAGTTTTTAAGAGTGCTTTCGGGGCTTGACGGAATCAGCGCGGCGGTGAGCGGCGGCGCGCTCGCAGCGCCACGGTATGCACTGTGCGGGCTGCGGCGTCCGATGATGGATATGATGCCTCCCGACGAAGAGATGTTCGACAAGCTCGAACTGATAACGATACAGCCGCTGGGCGATGAGACGGTCGAGCGGATGATAAGGAGTGCTTCCGAGAGGCTCCAGATAGAGATAAGCGATTCGACAATAGAGCTGATGATTCAGCAGCTCGACCGGGACCTCTTCTACACCCGGTCGCTGCTCGACCGCGCTGCCTCGCGGAGCGCGCCGCTGAAGACCTTCATGGATTTCGAGCGGGTCTATACGGAAGAGGTGCTGAGCGGGAGGACCGGCTATTACCTGAGCGCGCTGTTGCGCGACACGGCCCCGTCGGCGGGCGAGCGCCGCGCCGCGCTCGAAGCGCTTCACCTGGTGATCGAGGCGAGCGGCACGGTCCCCATCGACGCGGTGGTCGAGCGCATGAGCGAGTTCGCCACGGATTCGGAGGCGCTGCTTTCGAGGCTCCACGCGCGCGAGCTTGTAGAGATCAACTACGGATTCATAAGCCCGTCGAGCGATTCGGTCCTCGCCGATTACATCCGTGCAAGGTATCGCAGCGAGGTCGCGGGCGTGCGACGCCCGATAGTCGGCGAAGAGCTGCTGGGCGAAAAGCTCAAGCAGTCATACCGACTGATGATGTCTCGCTATAACCGTTCGATAGAAGCGAAGCTCGTCGATTCGGTTTCGAGGTTCGATTTTCAAAGCCTCCCCCGGAGCCTCTTTGATGAAGCCGCTTTCGAGGCTCGCTATCGCGGGATGAGCCGCTTGCAGATGCGGCGCGCGCTCGAAGAGGAACAGGAGCGCATAAGGCTCCCGCAGGTAGTCTTTATCAACGACGCGGGCTCGGCCGAGCAGGCAGGGCTCAACTGGAAGCTCTATGTCGCGAGCGGGTTCGAGGGGGGCATCTACAGCGACGCGAACGAGACGTTGTGGATGATCGCGCTCGTCAACGGCAAAGAGCCGCTCGACCTTGAGACGCTGAACCGCATAGACCAGAGGCTCGAATCCGCCGCGCGGGCAACGCGCGCGCGCGCAGGACAGGCGCGCATAGCGCGCTGGTACGTGAGCAAGGAAGGCTTTTCAGCAGCTGCAGCCGAACGGGTGGCCGCGCTCGGCGCTCAAAGCTCGACCTATGCTCAGCTCGACCTGTTGTATGACTATCTAATGAAGCTTGAGGCGGAGGAGAGCGAAATCCGGCCCGCAACCGAGTTTGAGCTTGTCATCCCCGCCGAAGACGACGCCGAGCTGATTGCCGCGCGAACAGTCGAGCAGATAGCGCGCGCGGCGCAGTTCGATCAGGAAGCGATCAATCAGATCAAGACCGCACTCATAGAGGCTTGCATCAATGC
>DASTET010000165.1:0-5555 GCA_035709445.1 Blastocatellia bacterium
GCGGCTCATCTTGCCGGACCGCGCGGCATCGAAGAACGGGTCGGGAAACGCCTCTTCGCGCATTATCGCAAACAGGTCCTCGATGAACTGTCTCTGTGCGAAGTCAGGTATTTCTCTAGTCATAGCTTTCACGCCCAGCCAGTACGTCCATCCGGATTTTCATGCCTGAGCATCATTATTTGAGAGGCGAGCACCGCTTCAACTTCGCGCGCAACCACTTCGTGCCCGTATGTGCTGAACCTGTGATTGCCGGGCAGAAAGACCTCGCCGTCGTGCTCGGCCAGGGCCTCCTGTGCATTAATGACCCCGGCCCCCGTGCGCCTGCCCACTCTCAAGATCATCTCATTGACAGCCGCCCACAGCTCGGGCGTATTGACCGGATGCTTTTCGACAGTATCTTCGTTGAAACGGCCCGGCCCCACCAGCACGACCCGGCACGATCTCATGCTGCGGCATATCGCTATCCCTTCTTCTATCAGCCGCTCATACTCAGCTATTGAGAGCGGAGGGTGGACTACGGAAGGGTAAAGCGCGGCCTTTATTTCGGCCATCTTCGCAGGCGCAGACCCCCTGTGCATTTCCATCAGCCGCGCCTCTATCTTCTGCCTGAGCGAGCGGGCCGTGTCGATGACTTCGGGCGCGATCTGGTAAAGCAGGCTCACGCGCCAGGGTGTGGATGCAAATATCGCGGGCAGACTTAGTATCACTATATCGGGCTTCGTAAGAAGCAGCCTGCGCCTGAGATGAGGTTTCAGCCCCGTTGGATGATGAAGATACTTGTTGGCATACTTGAAGCTCAAACCGGGAAATCGAGTCTTGAGCATCGACATGGCAACTTCGGGAAAGGTCCGCGACCTTTCGATACCGTTGTAGCCGTAGTTAAGACACTGGCCGAGAAAGAGCAGCTTGATGGCCCTGTTCTCCATATTTTTCCTCCCTGACTTGCGCGAGCAGGATCAGAAGACCCGGTCGGCAAGCTTTTCGAGCAGCAATGATGATGCCTTTTCCACGTCGGCGTGCAGCGAATTGCCGTGCGAATCCATAGTGACTATCGCAGGGAAGTCGCGGACCTTCAAATGCCACATCGCCTCGGGTATGCCGAACTCAAGAAGGCTGACATCCATGACCCGGTCGATGCAACGGGCGTAATACTGCGCCGCGCCGCCTATCGCATTAAGGTAGACGGCCCCGGATTCCTTCATTCCTTCTAGCGTGCGGCGGCCCATTCCGCCTTTGCCTATGACCGCGCGCACGCCGTACCGCTTGATGATGTCGGCCTGATAGGGCTCTTCGCGTATGCTTGTCGTCGGCCCTGCCGCCGTGATCCTGTATCCGCCGTTCTCTTTCGCCACGACGGGGCCGCAATGATAGATGATTGAGCCGTTCAAATCAACCGGCGGATCGTGTTTCATCAGGTATGAGTGCACCGCGTCGCGGCCCGTGTACATCTCGCCTGAGACGAGGACCACATCGCCCACCCGAAGCGCGCGGACCTGCTCTTCGCTCACGGGCGATTCGAGCCTCTTTTCACTGCCCGTGAGAGAGAAGCCTTCGCCCGCCGCCATCCGCTCGACCGGCGCGCTCTCGTCTCTATACAGCCAGCGTTTTATCGCGCCCGTCCGGGCGTCTATCACAACGCCGAGGCGGCGAAACGCCCAGCAGTCATAAGCGACCGACACGAAAAAGCTCGCGGGGAGCCGGTTGAGCGCGCCTATCTTGCAGCCGATCAGCGTCACATCGCCGCCGAATCCCATAGTGCCTATGCCGAGCGTGTTCGCCGCCCTCATTATGTAATCTTCGAGGGCCGCGAGTCGCGCGTCCGGATTCGTGTCGTCGAGCAGGCGAAAGAGCTGCTCTTTAGCATGCTGATAACCCGACGTGCGGTCGCCGCCTATCGAGACGCCTATCGCGCCCGCGCTGCAACCCTGCCCCTGCGCCTGCCACACGGCGTGGAGTATGCACTTGCGCACCCCGTCGAGATCGCGGCCCGCGCGGCCAAGATGGGGAAGCTCCGCAGGCAGCGAATACTGTATGTTCTTGTTCTCGCAGCCGCCGCCCTTTAGCAGGAGCTTAACTTCTATGTCGTCGTTCTCCCATTGCTCGAAGTGAATTATCGGCGTTCCGGGGCCGAGGTTATCGCCGGAGTTCTCTCCGGTTATCGAATCGACCGAGTTGGGGCGAAGCTTGCCGCGCCGCGTGGCCTCGGCTATCGCCTCGCGGATATCGCGCTTCATCGCGATCTGGTTTGCGCCGACGGGGGTCTTTATTTCGAAGGCGGGCATGCCTGTGTCCTGGCATATAGGGCCTTCGTCGTCGGTCGCCATATCGATATTTGTAGCGATGACGGCGAGCGCCTTGCCGCTCCGCGTCCCGGCATCTTCGGCGCCCACGGCGCGAGCCATCGCGCGGCGCACATCGGGCGGCAGGTTCGTCGATGTCGCGGTAATAAGCTCGATCACACTATCTTTGAATGATTGCATTACAGCCTCTAATGAAGAAGGGAGGCGCGCGGCCTCCCTTCGATCGTGACAGATGAAACGATTAACGGTTTGGTCTGAGGAAGAGCGTAAGGAACGTAAAGAGCACCAGCGTTTCGATAAGCGCAAGTCCCAGAATGAGCATATTGAATATACGCCCGCCCGCGCCGGGGTTGCGCGCCGTTCCTTCGCAAGCTGCCGATATGGCGCGACCGTCGGCCAGCGCCCCGCCGAATGCGGCTATGGCGACCGCGAACGCAACGTCGCCGGGAATAAACCATGTGTCGCCGCGCCCTCCTGTCGTTGTCGTATCAGCCGGGGCCTGCGCCGCCGCCGTTGCGACCGCGAGCAGCATCATGAGCGCCGACATCAGAAACAGCCTCAACTTGATCATTTGTTTTCCTCCTGAGGTCTTATGGGTCATCAGCCGGAGGAGGCGCCACACGCCAGGTCGAATATAATTTCCACGAGCCCGGTATGCGCTTGCCCCTCCTTCTGCAAGGCTCCAGCGACGCGTGCCGACCACTTCTATGAAAATCCCTGACCTGTCACCCCTCCCCAATAGATCTCAAATCTGAGATTTATGAGTGCGCAACTGCTTCTTTTCTGTGCTCGTGCTCCTCGTGATCGTGCTCTTCGTGCGGTACGGTCTCTGAAAGATAGACCATCGAAAGCATTATGAATATAAAGGTCTGCACGAATGCGACGAACACCCCCAGCACCGTCGTGAATATCGGTATGAGAATCGGCGCGAGGTTTAAGAACGCTCCCGCGATCTGATGATCGGCAAACATATTGACGAACAGACGCAGCGAGAGCGTTATCGGGCGGACGCTGTTCGAGATGATCTCGACAAAGAAGATGATAATGCCTATCGGAAGCAGCGCGCCCGTCAGCCCACCCGTAAAGTGTTTCAGGTATCCGAGCCCCTGCTGGCGAAACCCCGTTGTGATGAAATAAAGAAATGATGCGAGCCCGAGCGCGCCCGTCACATTGATGTTCTCGGTGGGCGCGCCCAGCCCCGGAACTATTCCCATGAGATTTCCTACCAGGATGAAGACGGCGAACCCGCCGATCATCGCGACATATCGCCGCCCGTAAGGGCCTACGACCTGATCGAGCAATCCCCTTATCTGCTCGACGCCGACTTCGAGCAATTGCTGCCCCTTTGACGGGTTGTCTACGGAAAGCCTGCCGCGCAGGAGCAAGACAAGCGCGAAGACGATTATCATCAGCACTATGCTCCATACGACGTGCGCGGGAATTATCAACGCGCCGGGCGCGGGCTCGTGCCAGGTCGCGCCGAACAGACCATAGATCTGAGGCATGATCGCCCGCTCGATTTGAAGCACGGCAGGCCCCAATGTGTGATTAACCCATTCGACTATGACCGGCTCGCCGGCCCCGGCTGCAGCTAGCATATATTAACGTTCTCCACCGTTAGCCAGAGTTTTGTAAGTCACGTATGCGGCCTCTATCATAATAGCTGCTCCGGGCGCGAACAGTCCCGCGAGGACCGCTACCACATCGACATAACCCGTGCGGGTCAATACATAAACCACAAACCCTATGACCACCCACCGGAACATGAACTTCAGAGAGGTTCCCGGCGGGGCCTTCTCTTCACCCGCGGCCAGAATCGCCCGCACCGATGCGTTCAACCACCTGTAGTTGAACAGCGCAAGACAGCCACCCACGGCCAGCCCCACCGCGAATCTTATGTCCGCCAGCACAGACGTAGCGGCGACAGCCACTACTATTACTATAACGATGTTTCGCCAGACGCGCCGCTCCACGCTCGCCGGATCGGTGACCCTATCTACGGGACCGGCGTCCGGCAATACGCTGCCGGGATCGGCTGAGTGGCTCTCTTCGCCCATTCTAAAGCCGCTGATTTTATCAGTGGCTTTGCGAGCTTGTCCAGCAGACGATTCGACAGGGTTTATGGATTTAAGGAGACTATCTAAAGGGCGGCTCTAAGTCGATATAGAAAAAATGAGAGGGAGCACAGCACAGGGTTGTTTCCCCAGGTGTTCTTCTAAACTCTGCTGCGAGTGCTCCCTCTCCAGCCGCTAAAGGAGGAACTTATGTCTGTATATTATGCCACTTGAGCACGGTCTTCGTTTCTTGTGCGAGCTACGATCCTCGCTATGGTCTCGGCAATCGACCATCCAGCCTTGCAGTGAGTACAACATAACTCAGCTTCTACGTTAGGATACTCAACCGCCCGGCGTATGATTCCTGCCCCTTTGCAAACCGGACACGCACCTAAAATCTCTCCCCTCATCTTGCTTATCTCCTGCTCCCGGACTCTTAGTCTCTCTTATACCAGTATTGTATTTTCCGAATCCAAATATTTTGAACGAATGCGATATTAGTCTAGAAAAATTGAGCTGTCAATCAATTTTTCATTAATGTTCAATATATTGGCACAGGCCGGGCAAGTAATGAAATAGACAGGGTTTACAGGATTGACCCGCTGGGAATGGAGGTTCTGTTCATCCCGTAAATCCTGTCTATTCGTGGGTAATCACAGGTGATTATCGGGTTTGGTCTTTTCAACGGGCTTGCCGATCTCGTATTTGCTATCGATCTGATATTTTTTGTAATCGGTATATCGGCGGAGCATGCTGCGGTTAAATTTGGCAAAAAGCAGCACACGGGCCGCGATATTGGCCTCGGCAGTTGAGGGGAGCCACAGCTCGCCGCCTATTTTTTGCTGTTCGAAGGCGAAGGCGGTCGAGGGCGATACCGATGCGAGCAACCCGCCGCCCATTTTAAACGAGTCGGTTAGTCGGGCCTCAAGCCGGGCTACCTGTTGCGCGTTCTCATCTACCCAGATCGTTCCGGCCAGCTTGCTGACGATTGTTTCGACGCGGTTCTTCGGTTTAAACCCTTTGCGCGGTTCGAAGTCGAAAGCTATGACCTCATAACCCCTAAACATCTCGCGTCTGACGGAAGTGATCTCGCTGATTCGCAGGAAATCGAGTATCGTGACGTTGTCTTTATCATCCTCTCCGGCCTCTTTGCCCCGCGCGAGGGCCTGCTCCTTTTTTCGCTGCTCCTTCTCCTGGCGCT
>DASTET010000166.1:0-3806 GCA_035709445.1 Blastocatellia bacterium
AAAGGACCGGGTCGTCGCCGCGAGGCTGAAGAAGGAGGCCGAAGCGCGCGCGGCAGAGCTTCGCCGGTCGGCTGGCGCTCGGCTCCGCAAGCAGATTGCAGGCTCTCCGCCGGCGAGCACAGCGGTTGGAGAGGCCAGAAGCACACGCCAAGAGATTGGGCCGGATGAAGGCTTGCAGATGACAGGCTCTCTTGCAGCCGACTCAGAAGAGATTCACGAGCGCGACCGCGTGAGAATCAAATCGCTCGATAAAGAGGGCATAGTTGAATCTATAGATGACGGGAACTACACGGTGCTGGTAGGGTCGCTCAGGTTCAGGGCAAGACGCGACGAGCTTCAATTTGTAAAGGCGGCCCTGCCCCATAAGTCGAAACGCGCGGAGAAGCTTCCGAGGGGTGTGACCGCAACGATAGATGTCGATGAGAGTTTCTCCCCGGAGCTAAATATAATCGGCCAGACAGTGGATGAGGCGACCGGCAAGGTCGATAAGTTCCTCGATGAAGCCTACCTTGCCGGGGCAGATACGATTCGAATCGTTCACGGGCACGGGAAGGGAGCGCTGCGTCGCGCGGTCGCGGAGCTGCTCGGCGGTCACCCACACGTTGAAGGCTTCCAGAAAGCGCCGGATAAAGAGGGCGGCGCGGGCGCAACGATAGTCAAGTTGCGCGGCTGAACAGGGCGGTTCTTCCCGGTTTTTTGTCGAATCGACGCTCTATAAAACGAGATATGCCTGGATTTGCGTATATTTGACTATGTAGGGGGCGTGATGTAATATAGTGGCCGCCTGTGTGATTTCGCGATAGCGGCCTGTACCGCGCAACTCTACTAGGGAGGCCAGGGCTTCCCTTTACAATCACGCTTATATGGGAGCGGCGCTCCTCCTCACCCTCTCTAGGCTGGGGTCTCCGCGCTGGTGGTTTTGATGAAGCAATGTCCATCCTGCAACAGGGTCCTCAAGGACAATTTGCTTTTTTGCCCGTACGACGGCGACTCGCTCAAAATCAAGATCGAGGATGACAAGCTTATCGGGACCGTGCTCGATGACAAGTATCGCCTCGAAGAGAAGATCGGCTCAGGCGGTATGGGCAAGGTATATCGCGCGGTCCATATCCAGATGGTTCACACGGTAGCCGTTAAGGTGCTCGATCCGCTTCTCTCAGCCGACCACCGTCAGGTCGAGCGTTTTCGCCAGGAGGCCCACGCGGCGGCCTATATCAAACACCCCAACGTCGTCGGCGTAACCGATTTCGGAGTAACAAAAGATACCGGAATAGCATACCTGGTAATGGAATTTCTCGAAGGCGTAGAGTTGAGAGAGAAGATCAAGCAGGAGAGGCAGCTAGGATTTGAAGAAGCCTTCCTGATTGTCCATCAAGCCTGTCTCGCTCTAAACGCCGCGCACTCAAAGGGAATAATTCACCGCGACCTCAAGCCGGACAACGTCTGGCTGATAAATTCTGAAGAGGGCATTGACCGGGTCAAGGTGATAGATTTCGGGATCGCAAAGCTGAAGACGCCCGACATCTCTACAAGGCTAACGCAGCAGGGCATGGTCATCGGAACCCCGCAGTACATGTCTCCTGAGCAGTGTCGCGGAGAGGAGCTTGATGCACGGTCCGACCTCTATAGCCTCGGGGTCATAATCTATGAGATGCTTACGGGGCAGCTCCCCTTCGATGCAGCATCACCGATGGGGATAGTGCTCAAACATACCACGGAAGCGCCTCGCCCGTTGCGCGAGATACGGCCCGATATCCCTCTTCCCATTCAGGAGGTCGTGCTAAGGGCCCTGAAGAAGGACCCGAAGGACCGCCAGCAAACGGCAGTCGAGTTGAGCCAGCAGTTTGAGGCGGCGCTTTATGCGTCGGGGATTGAGCTGAAGGTATGGGGGGCGACTACAGGGCAATCGCCTATCGAGTGGGGATTCGGAGATTTCCGCACGGGACGCCCTTTTCAACCCGAGCCGATTCCGACACCCACGCCCACCGCGCCAATGGGCCCTACGTCGCAAATATCTACGGGGACCGTTATCCTGGAATCTGAGCCGAATCCCCTGACACAGAACAATCCGCCTGCAATTCCTACGGATGACCTCAAGACAACCCGCCTCCCTGTTGAGGGCGGTCTGAAATCGCAGGATGAATCGCAAGCGGAGCAGATCAATCCGCAACCTCAAATCATCTCCGAGCCGCAGCCGCGAAAACGGCGGTGGCCTGCGTATGCGGCGGCGGCGCTCGTTTTGATCGCGGCACTTTTGATTTACGCCCTGATGTCGGGCGGAACAGATTACACGATAATCGTCAGGGATGCTCCTGCGGCGAGCGAGGTTTTTCTAAACGGTGAGAAGCGAGGCGCAGTAGGGTCTGGCGGTGAACTGGAGCTGTCGGGGCTTGAGCCGGGAACGCCTTATGAGCTGACGGTCAGGCGCGAAGGCTATATGGAGTTCAAGCAACTGCTCACAGGAGAGAGCGGTGAAGAGGAGGTCATCTCGGCAGGGCCGGTGATGATAGCTCTGCCGAGGGAGATTGACTTCCAGGGGGAGATGGTCCTTATACCCGCGAGCGATTTCATAATGGGCAGCGACAATAAAGAGGATGACGAGAGACCCGCTCGCACGATACCAGCTTCCCAGGTGCCTGACTTTTATATCGATAAATTCGAAGTAACTAACCGCCAGTATAAAGAGTTCTGTGATGCTACGGGGCACACTTATCCCACGGAGACGCCTACTAGCAAGGAGTACTTTGAAAATAATCCCGACTCTCCCGTAAGGGGTGTGAGCTGGTTTGACGCGGATGCCTATGCCAGGTGGGCGGGCAAGCGGCTGCCGACCGAAGAGGAGTGGGAAAAGGCAGCTTCGTGGGATCCGGTGGCGAAGAAGAAGCGTAAATACCCTTGGGGGGACGAGCCTGATGCGAGCCGCGCAAATTTTACAGGCAACCCCTTGCCCGTGGGCCGCTATCCCGAAGGCGCCAGCGCATACGGAGCTCAGGATATGGCCGGAAATGTAGCAGAGTGGGTCCAGGGATTCTACAAACCGTATCCCGGCAATCAGACTCCAAACCCGGATTACGGGACGAAGTTTTATGTTATACGCGGCGGCACATATACGGGACCTCTCGAGAACGCCTCGACAACATATAGGGATTACAAGCCGCCCGGTGAGAAATGGCGCATGTTAAGCCCGACCAGGGAGCAGGAATCGAGTATAGGCTTTCGATGCGCTGTCTCGGTATCCGACCAATCTTTTCAGGAACTATTACACTCGAAACGCCCGTAAGCTATCAAAGGAGGGTGTTCTATGCGAACACAGTCTCTCACACTTCGGTTTGTTGCATCGACCGTCTCTTTAATACTTCTGTTTTCGACGGTGTTTGAGGCGGGCCTCGCGCTTGCGCAGATAAAGAGAAAGGGAGGCAAGGGCGCATCTTCGCCCACGGTCTGGGAGAGAGAGATCGATATAGTCAGACCGGCTGTAGTCGGCCAGCCCCGCTCAAGACAGCGCATAGTTCGCGCGCCGCTTCTCACGATAGAGTATCGCGTCCTTAAAAAAGGCGAGGACGGATCGCCCGTTGAAACAAATCCGGGCGCGGTATTTTATACGGGAGACCTTTTGCAGTTGAGGTTTAAGCCGAATCAGGACGGTTATCTTCACATCCTCCAGCACACGGAAGGCCAGGATGGCGCGATTATTTTCCCCGAGACCCGAATTAATGAAGGAAAGAATTACGTCAAGAAGAATGAGGAGCTTATTGTGCCTTTTAATTGTGAGGAGATCAGGAAGGACAACTGCTGGCTGATTATGG
>DASTET010000167.1:0-7136 GCA_035709445.1 Blastocatellia bacterium
CTCAGGGTGGCTATCCGCTCCATCTCATCAAGCTTATCGACCGGGCTGCTGAAGCTGCCGCTTAGAACCACCTCCCCGGCCTCGTTCTTGATCTCGACCTTATTTACTGCGGCAAGGTCTTTTAAGACCGCCGGCAGCGGCATCTCTAAATCATCAGCCTCAGTGCTGACTACATTTATTACTGCGAACGCAAATATCAGAAGCATCCCAAAAAGCGGTATCATCTTCTTCTCTCTATAACTCATACCTACCTCCACATATTCACTACTATATCCTTTTGATTTTACAGAAATGCAGATAAATAGAAGATAAACGGAGAATTCCTGGCGATCAAAAACCGAAATAACCGCGGAGGGCGCAGAGGGTTGCTTACACCTCTGCGGTTCATACCTGATCAGGGGTAGTCGGGAGCGAGGCTATAAACGTGCTGCCGGTCTCATCCGAGCGCGCAAGCTCGAGGCTGCCTTCGTGCGCTCGCGCGATCCAGAGCGCGATAGCGAGGCCGAGCCCCGCGCCGCCGCCGTTAACCCTTTTCGAGCGCGAGCGGGCCTTGTCCTCCCGGTAGAATCGCTCGAATATGCGCGACTGCGCGTCGGCGGCGATGCCGCTCCCGCTGTCCGTCACTTCGATCAGATATCTCTGCCACCCGCGCGTGAGCGTGAGCTTTACGATGCCGCCCGGCGGGGTGTTCTTGATGGCGTTATCGAGCAGGTTGAGAATCATCTGTCTGAGCAGGTCTTCATCGCCGTAGAAAAGCGCTTCGGGAGAGTTGTTGACCTCTATGAGGACACCGCTGCTCGAAGCCAGTACATTGGCGGCGCGCGCTGTCTCTTCGACCATCTCATCAAGATAGAAGCTGGTCTTGCGAAGCGGGTAGCGCCCCGAATCGGCCCGCGCAAGGATGAGCATGTCTTCTACTATTCGCGTCAGCCGCCGCGTCTGCTCATTGATCATCCGCAGGGCTTCGCGGTATTCGGCCTCATCGCGATGCGGCTTTTCGAGGGTGACGCCTGCCGTTAAACGCATCACCGAGATCGGCGTCCTCAGCTCGTGAGAAGCGTCTGCCATGAATTGCCGCTGCTGCGAGAATGCCGCGCCTAGCCGCGCGAGCAGCTCGTTGAAGGTGGTGGCGAGCTGTCCAAGCTCATCGCGCGGGTTTGCGACCGGCAGCTTTCGGTCGAGGCTGCCCGCTCCGATCTGACGCGCCCGGTCCGACATCGCGACCACCGGCGCGAGCGCCTTCCGCGCGAGGAACCATCCCCCAAGCCCGGCCATAACAAGTGATATCGGCACGACGTAGTAGAGGATTTCTCGCAGAGACGCAAGCTCGTCTTCTACCGCTTCCAGCGACTGCGTGACGAGGATTATATAGGGCGTGTTGTCGGGAGGGATGTTGACCCGCTGCACCGCCACGCGGTTATAGTCGCCCTCGTCTTCATCATCATCTTCGGGCGCGGTAAACAGGTGTAGCTCTTGTTCGGGTATCAGGCTCTGATCCGGCAGACGGGTCTGTAAATCATCATCCAGGGTATTCTCGGCAAGGAGGTTTCCCGACCCGTCGAATATGGCTATTGCCTGTTGCGGGTTGAACAGCTCTGTGACTGTGCTCTGGGCCGCGCCCTGGCTGGTCTGCCCCTCCTCCGTATCATGGATGAGCGACTTGGTTGCGACTTCGATGACCGAGCGCAGCCCGTCATCGACGCGGTTGTGGAGCGAGCGCGAAAGCAGCGTGTAGGTGACCGCGCTGAAAACTATGAGAACGAGCGCCAGCACGCTCACATGCCACAGAGTCAGCCGCAGTCTTACCGAATCAGGAGTCTTGATCTTCATCGCCAGCCGCCAGTACGTATCCTTCGCCTCGTCGTGTTCGAATCAGCTTTCTCTCGTGCTCTTCATCGATCTTGCGCCGCAGCCGCTGAATATAGACTTCGATCAGATTAGAGAAGGGATCGAAGTTCTCGTCCCAGACATGCTCGGCGATGTCCGCGCGCGAAACGACCTCGCCCGCGCGCCTCGCAAGGTATTCGAGCAGCGCGTACTCCTTGGCCGTAAGCGATATCGCCGCGCCCGCCCGACATACCTGCCGCGCCCGTGTGTCGATTGTCAGGTCCGAGATGACTATCATCTCCGGGTGGAGCGCCGGCCCCCGCCTCAATAATGCTCGCGCCCGCGCGAGCATCTCGTGAAAATCGAAAGGCTTTATGAGATAGTCATCCGCCCCTGTGTCGAGCCCTTCGATCCGGTCCTCGATAGCGTCCCGCGCAGTAAGCATAAGGATCGGCGTCGCGGACCCCGACCTGCGCAGCTCGCGACAGACTTCGAAGCCGTCCCTGCCCGGCAGCATGATATCGAGGATTATCAGATCATAACTGTTTACATACGCCATCTCTAAAGCAGCATCGCCGTCAGCCGCCGTATCTACGGCGTAGGATTGCTCGCGCAGCCCCTTGGCGAGCATCCGAGCGGCGTCCGGCTCATCTTCGACCAGCAGAATCCGCACGCTTCATCCTCCCCTGATCCTGATTATAGTATGGCAGTGCATTCAATTCTCGATAGGACTGAGAGTATAACCGCAGAGTAATCATTCGATCCTCTGCGTACCTGCGGCGTCCTCTGCGGTTATTTCGGTTTTGATCTACATTAACAGGTGGCAGAGACCGGCGTTTGAGGGGGAACCAGATGGAGTTCGGGAGGATTCGACATGGCTTCGATCTGTTTGCGCGAAATCTCGCCCGGGCGGGCCGCGACCGCTGTTGCGTGCAGCAGTTCATCAATTGTTTGCCCGTCAGCCGGGTACTCGGCTATGCCGAAGCGAAGCCCCACGCGAGCGTATTGACCGGGACCGACTTCGAGCGCGAAATTGCTGACCTCCGCCTGAAGGCGCTCGCCTAAACGTAACGTCTGGTCGCGGCTCGCGCCGCCCGGCAGACAGATGAGTTCGCACCCGGCGAGGCGGCTGAGCAGGCCCGCCTCCGCCGCAGCCTGGCGCAGCCTGCCTGAAACCTCGGCAAGCATTCGGTCACCGGCCTGATAGCCGTACGTGTAGTTGACTATGCGCAGCCCCGTGATGCTAAGTGAGAGCAGTTGTAGCGATGCGCCCTGTTCTTTCGCCCTCGCTCTGGCTTCTTCGATCTGCGCGTACAGCGCCCGCGCATTGGGAAGCCCCGTCAGCGCGTCGACCTCTGCGCTCGCCTTTGTCTGCTCGTACATCCTCGCATGCTGGAGCGCGGTCGATGTGAACCGAGCCATCGATTCGAGCAGGTTCAGATGATTGCTGTTGTATGCTTCGATCTCACCTGCATAGAGCGCGATTGCGCCTATGGTCTTGTCGCTTTCGGTCAGAGGATAGACGGCTGCCGTCCGGTAGCCTGAGTCCTCCAGTCCAGGAAAATCGTTCAGATCGAGCATCGGGT
Source organism: Blastocatellia bacterium (assembly GCA_035709445.1). Lineage (GTDB taxonomy): Bacteria > Acidobacteriota > Blastocatellia > UBA7656 > UBA7656 > DASTET01. Next base: position 3,414 of record DASTET010000167.1, read on the forward strand.
CAGTGTTGCTCATCGGCTTGCCGTTTATCACCACCCATCCGGCGATGCCTCGACCGGGCGCGAGCGAGCGCCCGCGAATTCGTTCCGCATTCCGCCCGAAGACGTGGGAGGCGAGCGCCGTCCCGTCATCCTGGGCCAGGTAGAACACGCAGGTCGTAAAGGGTATCGCGCGCTCAAGGTGATTGATCGTGAGCCTCACCGCATCCTGCACATTGAGACTCGCGCTGAAGTTTTGCGCCATCTCGTAAAGGGTTGCGACCTCTGCATGGGCGGCGCTGATCTGCTGGACGTAGTCGGGAGAGTCTGAAGCGGGCTGCGCAAGCCCGGCTGCCGGGACCGCATTGCGCGCGCCTTCCGACAGACCCGCCTGCGTCGTCGGCGAGAGGATAGGCTGCTGTCCCTCTTTGTGCGCGGCGATCTCCGCTTCGTACTTCGGCAGGTTCTCAAGAAAAGCCTCTACCACGCGGGGGTCATACTGCTTGCCCGCGCCGTCGCCAAGGAGCTGGCAAGCCTCCTCGCGGGTCATCCCTTTGCGGTACTGGCGGTCTTCGCGCACGGCGTCGAAGCAATCGACCACCGTGAGTATCCGGGCCGTGATCGGTATCTGCTCCCCTTTCAACCCATCAGGATAACCGCGCCCGTCCCACCGCTCGTGATGATGGCGAACTATTGGGACGACCGGGTAAGGGAACCCCACACGCTCAAGTATCTGCGCGCCGACTATCGTGTGAATCTTCATCTTGTCAAACTCGGCGGCTGTGAGCTTGCCCGGCTTGTTCAGTATGTAATCGGGGACGGCAATCTTGCCGACGTCGTGCAGGAGCGCGCCCGCCTTGAGCGCTTCGATCTCCGGGTCGCTCAACCCGAAATGGCGCGCAAGCCCCGTCGCATATATCTGAACGCGATAGACGTGATCGTGAGTGATCGTGTCTTTGGCGTCGATGGCGGTGGCCAGAGCTTCAACCGTGGCGAGGTGCAGCTTGCTGATTCGCTCGGTCGCGATTGCGCGCTCTTCGGCCTGCCTGAAGTAGAAGTAACAGGTTGCCGAGATGACGGCGACGAGCGGCACGGCTGCAAGCAGCGAGGTCAGCCCGTAGTTGTTGATCGCAAGATAAATGACCCCGGCGGCGGACGCGCTCGCGGCATAGGTCGTGATCGTCCAGAAATAGTTCGACCACCAGTGCGGAAGCAGCGGCTCGCGTTGCTTGAAGGCATAGTACGACGCAATGAGCATCGTGTTCAGGAGGAAGTAGGCGAGCGAAAACAGCAGCAACGAGAGGAGCAGCCTTGCGCTGCTCAACCCGCTCACACCGTCCTGCCAGCCGAGCGCCAGGTTGAAGAGACTGGCCGAAATAAAGACCGAGATGGCTATCATCGCAGGGGCGCCCAGCCAGCTTGTCAGGAGGCGCGACTTTCTGCAAGAAACGACGAATCCGTCTGTGGCCGCCACAAGCGTCGCAGCCGCAGGCCCCAGATAGATAGCCGTTAGAAAGACGAAGACATCGACCGAAGTGATGATCGAATTCGTGCCGGGGATACGTGCCGGCAGGAGCCCGGCCACACAGACAACGATGATCGCCACGCCCACCCTGAGCAGCCCCGCTTTGTCCAGGCTCAGCACATCAGATACGCAATAGAGGATCGTGAGCGCGCCAAGAAGCGAGGTTGTCCACCAGTAGATTCGCGCGCCGCGATTGTAGTCTGACATCTGTATAAGCTGCATACCCGTCTCTTCGCTAACTTGCTTTTATAAAATCGAGCGGAGCTTACCAGGGTTCTCCGAGGGCGCATGACTCGGCCATTACGATACCTTCACCAAGCGTTGTGCCTTCGGCGAGCACTATACCCTCGGCGAGCACGATGCCTTCCGCAAGAACAATGCCTTCTGCAAGAACGATGCCCTCGGCAAGAACTATTCCTTCGGCAAGCACGATGCCTTCGGCGAGCACTATCCCCTGGCCCTCGGTAAGCCTGCTGCTGATCGTTGCGCCGAGCGCGATTATGCTATCTCTTTCGGCAAGGATATCTGCATAGACGACGCCGGGCGTGACAAGCTCGCAGCTCGAAACCGGCGTCTCGTTGAGAGTGACCCGTTCGCGCACCCATACCAGCGCCGGGTTGTAGAATGGCTGATAACGCTTGAAGAGGTCTTCGCCCGCGAGTAGGTGAGAGCCGCCCGCGAATATGTAACCGCCCCAATTGACGCGCTGACCGGCCACGGTAGAGAAGGGGGCAGGCATCGAAGCCCTCGATGCGAGAAGCCGGTCGCCCGGTCTGATCGCGCCCCTGGCTATCGCCGTAGAGATATCGGTGCGCAAGGCGCCTGCAAGCGCGACGGCCCCGTTGATGTTGAGAAGCCCCGCGCCCTGCTGGCATATGTTTGCGTTAGGCAACTGACTTGCCGTGTATTGAAGAATCGCTTTGATCAACGGCGGCGTAAGCCCCGGGTTCTTCTCTAGCAACAGCGCGACTGCGCCCGATACGGCGGGAGCGGCTATCGAGGTCCCGCTCAGTTGCATAAAGGCCCGCGTGCCCGTGCCGTTGTTATGAAGCTGCGGATACTGATCCGGCAGCCACGCGCCCCGCGACTCTGCCGCGATGATTCTGTTGCCCGGAGCTACGAGGTCGGGCTTTAACAGATTGTCGTACCGCTTCGCTCCGTCGATGCCGGTCGAATATGATCTCACAGGCCCGCGCGAGCTGAAGTATGTGATCGTATCGTCGAATTGCGCGTCGGTCTGATGCGTATTGGCCGCGCCGACAGTGATGACGGTCGGGTCATTTCCCGGGGAGGTTATGCTGCCGTACTGCTCAAGACCGCTTCCGGCGCTGCCAAAGTTGCCCGCAGCCGCAACAACCGTGATGCCAGCCGCGACCGCTCGCCGCGCCGCGCGACAAAGCGGGTCGGTCACGTAGGATTCGCTCGAAGCAGCGCCGAGGCTGAGGTTGATAACGCGGATGTTGTATGCGTTCTTATTGGCGATGACCCAGTCGATGCCCGCGATCACATCGCTCGTCTGACCGAGCCCGCGACCGTTGAGCACGCGAACGTCGATCAGTTTTGCGCCGGGAGCTATCCCGTTAAAGTCGCGCGAGGTGAACGTGGCTGGCGCGTTTCCCGCTGCTACCCCGGCCACGTGTGTTCCATGCCCGTAAGCGTCGTTATTGCTCAGCCCCAGAACGTCGAGCGTTACCGAGACAAGGCCGAGGTTGAGCAAGAACTGAGCGAGATTTGTATTGCTTGAGACGATGTCTAGGGACCTTGCGACGCCCGAAAGGCCGAGCAGGTTACCGAGCGGGCCGAACTCGCCGTGAGGGGCCATTATTCCGGAATCGAGTATGGCTATGCCTATGCCCTGCCCGTCGAGCCCTGAGTATGTATTGAAGAGTGATGAATACTGGCGAAGTCTGTCGGCGCCGGTTGCGACTTCGAGATGGCTCGCGCTCTTTTGCGCAAGGTGGTCAGCAGAGAGCCTCTCCACGTCCGGGCGAGCGGCTATCGCAAGCAGGCTGCTCTTGGGCTATTCGGCGAGAAACCCGTCTATCGAGCTGAACTGGCGGACGACCGTTCCTCCCGCGCTCCGCACGGCTGAAAGCAGCGCGGACGAAACGGGTCCGGCGCTCTGCACCATTACGCGAACGGTCTGCCTCGACGGGTCCGACCACACGAGCGTCTCTCCGGTGTTTAGCACGAGACGAAGGGCCGGAGAGAGCTTGTTTATC
>DASTET010000168.1:0-2127 GCA_035709445.1 Blastocatellia bacterium
GACGAATTCAGACGCTTCCGGATGAAGAAATCTCTTCTCAAACAGATACACATCGTGTCGCTCATAGCGGGGCTGGCTCTGTTCGTCTATCTGATAAACCAGACGGGGCTGGCTACGATCCTGCATTACATGGAGATGCTCGGCTGGGGCTTCGCCTTCATTCTGCTGCTTTCGCTGTTGCGCAATTTTATGAGGGCGGGCTCCTGGTTTTTTGCTATAGAGCCCGGCCATCGCAGTGTGAGCTTCTGGCAGCTCACAAACGTTATGCTTGCGGGCGAAGCCATCAAATACCTCACGGCGACGGGGCCGTTTCTCGGCGAGCCGGCCAAAGCGGCGATGGTGCGCAGACAGGTCCCGCTGCTCGAAGGCCTCTCATCGGTAGTCGTAGAGTCGATGATCTACTACCTGTCGGTGTTCCTATTTATGCTTTCGGGGCTTCCCGCGCTGGCCGGGGTTGTCGCGCTTCCCGGCAACCTGAAGCTTGCCGGGTACGTGGCGGCAGGCTTTATCATCGCAGGGATAGCGATAACCGCTCTTGCCGTGCGCGGTCGCTGGTACGTGTTTACGAAGCTGCTCGAATCGTCTGCGCGATTCGCCTCGCCCGGGAAGAGAAGCCGCATGGACGACTTCATATCCAGGACGCGCGCGCTCGAAGACAACATCTATTCTTTTTACGAGAACCGGCGCGGGGCCTTCTACCTTATACTCGCGCTCAACATCTCGGCTCACCTGATAAACGTGGTCGAGGTCTACTTGATCCTCGCTCTGATGCAACTGCCGGCGAGCCTGTTTGCCGGGTATGTAATCGAAGCGGTCACGAAGGTCATCAATATAGCATTCTTCTTCGTCCCCACCCGCGCCGGGGTGTATGAGAGCGGAAACGCGCTCGTGTTTGATGCGATGGGGATGACTGCCGCAGCGGGCGTCGCGCTTGCTATAATAAGGAAGCTCAGGGCATTTGTATGGGTAGGCTACGGGATTGCGGCGATTGCCTTCATAACGATAAGAGACAGACAGAGAATGAGCTATGAGCTTGAAGCGCGAGACCGAAGTTTAGATTGAGATTATGGACAACCTTGTATTATCAAACCTATTTTTTCGCAAGACGCGAACCATTGTGTCTATAGCGGGTGTTGCGCTCGGCGTGGCGCTCGTAGTCTTGACTGTCGGGCTGGTCCACGGGTTCCTGAACGAACAGGGGCGGCGCAACTCCGCAGTCACCGCCGAGATATGGTTTCGCCCGCCGGGCGGCTTCAACCTGAATCTGGCGAGCACGCTTTCGATAAGCACCAGCGTGGCCGATGAGCTTCGTTCGATAGAAGGGGTGCGCGACGCCGTCCCGATAGGCAACCTGATTCGCGGGAATCGCATGATCGACGGGATCGTTTACGATCAGTTTACTCGCGTGTCGGGAGTGCGGGTCGTAGAAGGCCGTCCCATCATAAGCGGCGACGAGGTGATGATCGATAACCACTCGAAGCAGAATCGCAATCTGAAGGTGGGCGACCAGATAGAGCTGCTCGACCGCCCGTTTCGCGTGGTCGGCGTCTATGAGCCCGAGTCGCTCGGTCGCGTCAAGATACCGCTTGAGACATTGCAGCAGTTTTATAACAGTCCGGGCCTCTGCTCGTTCATCCTCATAAAGGTCGAGGACCCGTCCAGACAGGAAGAGGTCGCCGCGCGAATCAAGCAGCGGTTTCCGAAAAATAGCCTGGACCTGACGCGCGACATCCCCATACTCTACGCGCGCGGCACGCCCGCGCTTCAGACCTTTCTCAACGTAGTGGTCGTCCTCGCGATAATCGTAAGCTCGCTCGTCATACTGCTTGCGATGTACACGACCGTCGTCGAACGGACGCGGCAGATAGGCGTGCTCAAGAGCCTCGGCGCGTCGCGCGCCTGGATCGCAGGCGAGATAGAGAAGGAAGCCCTGCTGATAAGCCTGCTCGGCGTGCTGTCGGGGTTCGGTCTGTCGGTTGCGGGCAAATACGTCATCCAGCGACTCACCTCCATGAATGTCGAGCTGGAAGCGGTCTGGCTCTTTTATGCGCTTGTGCTGGGGATCGTATCAGGGGCCCTCGGTGCTCTCTACCCGGCGCTGCGCGCAGCCAATCAGGACCCTGTAAA
>DASTET010000169.1:0-6929 GCA_035709445.1 Blastocatellia bacterium
GAAGCTCTCTGCGCGCGGTGTGACGATCGGATGCGACGCAAACAACTATTGCCCGGACCAGCCGGTCACTCGCCAGGAGATGGCGGCATTCATACTGAGGGCGCTCGGAGAGACGAACCCGCCTGTTCCATCGCAGCCGCGTTTTTCCGATGTTTTGGGAACCAACTTTTTCGCCGGGTTCATCGACCGGCTTGCGATTACAGGGATCACGCTCGGCTGTGATGCAAACAATTTTTGCCCCACTGATGTTGTTACCCGGTCGCAAATGGCGGCTTTCCTCGTCAGGGCCTTCAATCTCTGATGCGCAAAGAAGAAATAACCGCAGAGGACGCCGCAGGATCGCAGAGGAATTACTCAATCCTCTGCGATCCTCTGCGGTAAACCTTTAAAAAAGAAAACTCTTGAACCAGGGAGCGGCAATTGATACCTATAAGGAACGGGTTTTACCCCGCCCCCTAAAAAAATATCGGAGCGCCCATCCGCCTGTTGACCTCTCTCCGGATGGGAAATGCAATCATGAGAAAGACGAGCAATCATCAGGCGGCATTTCATTTTTTGCCAGTCATTATTTTCATCGCAGGTTTATATATATCGATAACGGCGACGCCGAAGCTTTTGCAGACCGGTGCGGCATCATTCGATGGGGTCTGGCATCTGATCGATGAATCGTCAATTGCAGCAGCGCGGTCGGGCGTGACCCGGCCCGCCTCGTATAGCACCTTTCGCCTGAGCGCGGGAGCAATCGAAGAGGTATTAAACAGGGCGCCCGCGGAATTCACGCGGCAGGCGAAGGATGAGCCGGCCCTGATCGCCCTGGCTATGCCTGACGGCTCTTTCCAAAGGTTCAGGATCGAATACTCGCCTGTGATGGAGCCTGCTCTTGCGGCAGTCTTCCCCTATATAAAATCCTTCAGAGCGCAGGGCATAGACGACCCGACCGCGACTGCGCGATTCGATTGGACGCCACTCGGTTTTCACGCAATAGTCATCTCGTCAAGAGGCGCGGTCTATATCAGCCCTTATTCAACATCCGATCTCAGTAATTACATAAGCTACTATCTGCATGATCTCAGGGATGGATACTTCGCGCCGCAGTGCCTGGTCGATGATGCGCTTCAGGCAGCCTCTGATCTACAGAATCTGCCGGGTGCGGAGGGGCCGAATCTTTCCAGCGGCACAACCTTGCGCAATTATCGCCTGGCAATCGGGACGACTGTCGAATACACGAACAACTCTGTTTACGGCGGCGGCAAGACTGCGACGCTTACGAAGCTGGCTACGATAGTCAACCTCATAAATGCGATTTATGAGCGAGAGACGGCGATACACTTCAACCTGGTTGCAGATCAACTGAATATCATCTTCGACGCGGAGCCTGACGGATACACAAACGGGAACGTCATATCGATGCTCAACGAGAACCCCGGCGTGCTGAACTCAAGACTGCCCGGCGGCGCGTCGAGCTATGATTTCGGGCATGTATTCGGTCTAGGCAGCGCCGGGTCCAGCTCGGGAGCGGCATCGGTCGGAGTTGTATGCGGGAGCAGCACAAACAAAGGGGCGGCGGCGTCTGTGCTCGGCATCGCTCTCGTTACCGGGAACTTTTCTATTGATAGCAACCTGCTCGCTCACGAATTCGGCCACCAGTTCAACGCGCGTCACACCTTCAACAGCACATCGAACCTCTGCGGCAGCCCCGGTCAAAGAAACTCCGCGACTGCCTATGAGCCCGGAAGCGGCAGCACGCTCATGGCATATCCAGGTATATGCTCGCCGGAGAATCTTCAAAGTAACAGCGATCCATATTTTCACGGAGCAAGCTTCGACCAGATAGTCGGCTACAGCGTCAACTCAGGAACCTGCGCGACCACGGTTTCGACGGGTAACAACCCGCCGGTTGTAAACGCCGGGCCTGATTATACGATCCCGGTAAACACTCCCTTTGCGCTGACAGCGACCGGCAGCGACCCCGACGGCGACGCTTTGACATACTGCTGGGAAGAGTTCGATCTGGGCTCTGCTTCGCCGCCTCTCGGCGATAATGGAACACGTCCGCTTTTCCGTTCATTCACGGCAACCACAAACCCGACCAGAATATTTCCAAAGCTAACGAGCATCCTTTCAGGCACGGCTTCGACGGGCGAATCGATGCCGATCACCACACGGGCCCTGAATTTTCGAGTCACAGTGCGAGACAACCGCGCGGGAGGCGGCGCTGTTGCAAGCGACGCGATGCAGGTGAGCGTGACGGCGACGAGCGGCCCTTTCCTCATCACCTCTCCTAACTCTTCGGTCTCCTGGACGGCTGGCTCACTTCAATCCGTCTCCTGGGACACGGCCAACTCCTCCTCGCCGCCGGTCTCCTGCTCTTCGGTCAAAATCTCTCTCTCTACAGACGGCGGGCTTAGTTTCCCCGTAACTATCGCCGCCTCTACACCCAACGACGGCTCTCACTCGTTTAGCGTACCTAACACGCTCACCTCCTCTGCGAGAATAAAGGTCGAGGCGCTGTCGAACATCTTCTTCGACATCTCTAACTCGAACTTCTCGATCACTGCCGGATGCCCCACCTCGATCTCTTCGACCACGATTTCGTTTGCCGCAGCGGGTGGCAACTCAAGCTTTGATGTGACGGCAGCGGGAGGATGTAGCTGGACTGCAACAACGAACAACCCGGACTTCATCGAGGTGACATCGGGGGCAGGGACGGGAAACGGGCAGGTCTCATTTAGTGTGAGCGAGAACAGCGCGAGTGTGCCGCGAGCAGGGACGATCACAATAGGGGGGCATACGATGACAGTGATGCAGGGGGCGGCATTTCTGGATGTGGGAGAGGAGCACGTCTTCTACACGGAGATAGGGAAGCTGTCGGCGCGAGGAGTGACATTGGGGTGCGGGGGAGGCAATTACTGTCCGGATATGGTAGTGACCAGAGATCAGATGGCGGCGTTTATCATACGAGCTTTAGGAGAGACGAACCCTCCTGAGCCAGCGATGCAGAGGTATGCGGATGTGCCTGCTACGAATGTGTTTTATCGGTTCATAGAGGAGATGGCCGTCAGACAGATCACATTGGGGTGTGGAGGAGGGAATTACTGTCCGGGGGAAGCGGTGCTGAGGGACCAGATGGGGGGATTCATCATACGAGCGTTGCACGAGCCGGGATATATCCCGCCCGAGCCAGCGATGCAGAGGTTTATGGATGTGGGGCCAGGGAATGTGTTTTACAGGCAGATAGAGGAGATGGCTGTGAGGGGTATAACGCTAGGATGTGGAGGAGGGAATTACTGTCCAGGGCAGGCAGTGACGAGGGGGCAGATGGCGGCGTTTCTGGTGAGGGCGTTTAATCTGTAGGGGGGCGAAGAAAGAAGCCGCAGATCAACGCAAATGTACGCGGATAGTTGATAGAGACATCTGCGTTCATCTGCGGCTATCTGCGGTTTATTGCTGTCATTTAGTCTTGACCTGAGATTTCAAAATGTATATGGTATCGGCGTTTGAGTTGGGTGTGTGTTAACGAACGTCTTATCACAACAAAGGGCTAGAACCGTTTCTGCTCATTTGAAAGGTTTCTCGGACTGAGTCTTTGGCCGCGCTGACCATCCCCGGCGTTTATATTGAGGTCCGGATCCTTCGAATACCGCGCAGGTGTGGCCGATCTGCGTTGAATTCCGCTAACGATTACAGATGGAGTAAGAGTATGAAGAAAGGTTTATGGAAATCAGCCTCATTAATCACCTGTCTTTTGCTGAGCTCATTTCTCTGCCTGTCTCCGGCTTATCATTCAAACGCTGCCACAGCGGCCAGCACAGTCACGCAGGCGACAACCGTCGGAGACGAGCAGGTAATTGCTCGTGTAACTGTCCAGGATGATTATCGTCTGCAATTGCTAGAGAGGCCGGGTGTCAAAATTCTGAATTCGGTGAGAGGCAGCCATAAGTACGTGCTTACTGCCAGGATTGTCGCCGATCAATTGAAAGCAGAAGGATGGCAGATTGAAATCCTGGCTGTTCGCGGGCCTGGTGAAGATGCTAAATGGCAATCGGTAGCGCCTCAGGGTGAGTGTACTTTCAGCATAACGCCATCCGACGCCGCCTTCGCAGACGTCGGCGGTTCGGGCTCATTCAGCCTTATGACAGAACCCGACTGCGAATGGGTCGCGATAATCTCGGACACCTGGATAAACGTGTACGGGGTGCCTCAGGGGACCGGCCCCGCGATGATAAACTTCATCGTCGGGCAGAATAACAGCCCCGACCGGCGAACCGGGTTCATATTCATCGGGGGACAGTTCTTCAACATATTCCAGGGCGCTCAGTTTGCAGATGTACCACAGAGCCATCCGTTTTATGTGGAGATAGGCAAGATTTCGGGGCGCGGGATCACGCTCGGATGCACGCCGGGAAACTTCTGCCCCGATGATGTTGTGACCCGGCAGCAGGTCTCTGCCTTTATCCTTCGCACGCTCGGCGAGTTTGACCCGCCCACCCCGGCGATGCAGAGGTTCGCAGATGTACCCCCAAGTAATTTCTTCTATGACTTCATCGACCGCATGGCAGAGCTCGGCATCACGCTCGGCTGCGACGCAAACAATTTTTGCCCGGAAGCCGTCACCCCGCGCGAGCAGATGGCGACGTTCATCATAAGGGCGCTTGGCGAGTTCGACCCGCCGACGCCCGCCGTGCAGCGTTTCGTTGACGTTCCGCCTACAAACCCCTTCTATAACTTTATCGACCGCCTGGCTGAACTGGGGATAACGCAGGGCTGCACCCCAACCATGTTCTGCCCGTCTGATTCGGTCTCTCGCGGTCAAATGGCGGCATTGCTTGTGAGGGCTTTTAATCTCTAGGGTCGATCTTTTGCCAGACCCGGAATTGAAAAGAGACGCGGCCCGCAAGACCCGGCCGCGTCTCTTTTTTGGCTGGCAAGCTGCTATCAGGGGAATTTATTACTCTGGAATCGAAAAGACCTCTTAAGTAAAATGTGAGCCTCAGGAATCGAGTTTCAAACAGGCTATGAAGTAATTCAGCCTCGGCCCGGCTCGATTCAAAACGGCCCCTTCCTCCGTAACAAGACACATAAGGATTTGGAGTAATGAGAGACGAATTCAGGTCAGACTCTACCAGAAGAGCCTCGGGGTCTTATCGTAACAGGACCGCCTCGATCAGAATGTTTCTACTATGGATTCCTGTAGCGATTTCCGTGGTCTTTCTGCTTTCACAGGCATACTGGGAAGCCAGCTCGTCTGGCGCGGCTCAGGTCGAGACAGCGGCAGGCGTCACAACAGACGATGTATGGCATCTGATCGACGATTCATCGATGAACCGGAGCGAGCGGACCATCAATGCCTCTTCATACGCAACAATCAGACTGGACCGCGACGCGCTCAGTCGGGTGCTCGGACAGGCGGCATTGGAGTTTACCGCCCGCGCGCAAACCGCCGAGACGGTTTTGAGTCTTCCATTCCCGGACGGAACATTCTCAAGGTTCAGGATAGAGCAGTCGCCGATTATGGAGCCTGAGCTTGCGGCCCGGTTCCCGGGTATAAAAACCTATAAAGGCCAGGGGCTTGACGATCCCACCGCGATAACCCGATTCGGATGGACCACCCTTGGATTTCACGCGATAGTCTTCTCATCGCGCGGCACGGTCTACATAGACCCGTACACAAGAGGTGATCTCGATAATTACATCTCATACTTTAAGCGCGATTATTTAAAAGAGGAGAAAGAGTTCAGTTGCATACTCATTGACGAGCAGCCTGAGCCTGACGGGCGCGACTCTCAAATCATGCCGAGCGTGATGAACGGGCAGACATTGCGGACGATTCGGCTCGCGGTTGCTGCTACGGGCGAATACACTCAGTTTTACGGAGGGACCGTTGCCGGCGCCCTGTCCGGCATTACGACCACTATGAACAGGGTGAACGGCATATACGAGCGCGACCTTGCGGTCAGAATGGTCCTGGTCGCAGGCGAAGCGAGCATCATATACACAAACGCTCAGAGCGACCCGTACTCGAATTTTGACGGGATCGCCATGTTAAGCCAGAATCAGGCCAACCTCAACGCTGTTATAGGGAGCGCGAACTACGACATAGGCCACGTCTTCAGCACGGGCGGCGGCGGGGTCGCCTTTCTCGGCGTGATCTGTTCTACGTCGAACAAAGCGCGCGGGGTTACGGGGCTTCCCAGTCCGATTGGAGATGTATTCAACGTAGACTTCGTAGCCCATGAGATGGGCCACCAGTACGGCGGGCGTCACACCTTCAACGGCTCGACCGGGAATTGTTCGGGAGGAAACCGGTCTTCGAGCGCCGCCTATGAACCGGGCAGCGGCTCGACCATACAGGCTTATGCCGGGATCTGCGGCGGCCAGGACCTGCAACCGAACAGCGATGATTATTTTCATGTAAGAAGCCTGGAAGAGATGCTTGCGCACCTGTCCGGTGTAGTAGTGAGCGCGTGCGTCGCCCAGACCCCGACCGGCAACACACCGCCGACAGTTAATGCGGGCCCGGACTTCACTATTCCAAAGATGACCCCGTTCGTTTTGACCGCCACCGCAAGCGATCCGAATGGCGATTCTCTTACATTTTGCTGGGAAGAGTATGATCTCGGAACGGCATCGCCGCCCGATAGCGACAGCGATGGAAATGCCCGGCCTATCTTCAGATCATTCGATCCTGTGACGAGCCCTTCACGAACATTTCCAAAGCTGACAAACATCCTTAACAACACGTCAACTATAGGAGAGTCTTTGCCGACGATAACCCGGACGATGAATTTCCAGGTCACAGTGCGAGACAACCGCGCGGGAGGCGGCGCTGTTGCAAGCGACGCGATGCAGGTGAGCGTGACGGCGACGAGCGGCCCTTTCCTCATCACCTCTCCTAACTCTTCGGTCTCCTGGACGGCTGGCTCACTTCA
>DASTET010000170.1:0-7443 GCA_035709445.1 Blastocatellia bacterium
GCCGCAGCCGAAGCCGGCGAAACCGGCTTGACCACCGCCCCGCTCAAGGCAATTGAGAAGTAGGGGCATATTGAAATCTCAAATTTGAGATTTCGGATTTGAGATTTCAACATGCCAGGCTTTATCGCCACAATCATCCTCGCCTCTTTAACGACGGTTTCCGCTGTCGAACAAAGCGCCATGCGAATAAGCCTCTTCAGCCTGTTAAAGCCCGGCGCCCTGCACGTGCGGCTGGCTTCGGGCGCAGGCGCGTTCGTCGATTCCGGCAGGCTCGGCGGAAGCCGCCAGATCGGTCCCGGCGATCAGGCGCGTATCAGGCTCGTTGGAGACCGCCTGAGCATACTGCTGGTCGACGCCTACGGCCGGATCAAGCATTCAGTCTCCGCCGAGCAGGTGAGCATAATCCCGCAAGGCCGGGCCACATTCTATCTTGTCGTCCCCGGGAAGATCGATCGGGAAGTCCGAGGCGCTCTTTCGGTCCGCGCGCCTGTCGCTCAAGCGCGCGGCGGGCTTAAGATCACGCTCGCCACAGACCTCGAATCGGTTGTCGCTTCGGTGGTAGCGGCGGAGCTGGTTGGCATGCGCGAAGCCGAAGCGATCAAGACTCTGGCCGTCATCGCGCGCACCTTCATGCTCTCGCACGCGGGGCGTCATCGCGATGAGGGCTTCGATTTCTGCGACACGACCCACTGCCAGCTTTATAAAGGGGAGGCTGACCCGGTTGTTGCGCGCGCGGCCTCAGAGACTTCGGGCGAAGTCCTCGGCTTTGGCGGTCATACGATCAATGCCTACTTCACAGCAGTCTGCGGCGGGCTTTCGGCGACGCCGGAGGCGGTGTGGGGAGGCACGCCGGTAAACGGTTACGTATATGAGCGGGTCGCCTGTGCCTGGTGCAGGCAGTCGCCTTATATGAAATGGGAACGGCGGGCAGAGGCGGATCAGGTGCTCGATGCGCTTTCAGCCGCAAAGGGAACGCGCTTTTCGTCGTCAGCCGAGATTGCGACCGAAGAGGCCGGCCCATCAGGGCCGGTCCGGCGGGTGATCATACTGGATAAAGGCAGGCGGGTCGTTATGGGAACCGAAGAGTTTCGCCGCGCCATCGGGTTGCATATCGGGTGGAACAGGGTCTTGAGCCCGACGTTTCAGGTGGAGCGGCGCGGGCGGCTTCTCGTTTTTCGCGGGAGAGGTTTCGGCAGCCAGGTGGGGCTCTGTCTTGCGGGAACGAGCGCGCAGGCTGTGGCGGGCCGCAGCTACCGCGATATACTTAAGTACTATTTTCCAGGGACGGAGATAAACAGAAGGCAAGAGTAAAAAGATAAAAGCGGGCTTTTTACTCCTGCATTGCGGCGCAGCCGCACAGAGCCGGAGCTCACATTGATAGTTCTTACGATCATAAAAGGTATAGGCGGGTGGCTGGCTGAGCTGGGCGAATGGTTGATGGCGTTCGGCGCGTTCGGTCTCTTTACGATCTCACTTATGGATTCAGCTATGGTGCCGTTGCCGAGCGGCCCGGACGTGATAATGATCGCGCTCAGCGCGCTCGACCCCGCGTGGATGCCTGTGTATGCGCTCGCCGCTACGGCAGGCTCGACCATCGGCTGTACGCTCCTGTACCTGGCTGCGCGTCGCGGCGGCGAGCGGGTGCTCAGGCGTGTGAGCGCCGAGCGCCGCGAAAGGCTTGAGAACCTTCTGGGCCGTTACGATATGCTCGCGGTGATGGTGCCTGCCGTGTTGCCTCCGCCTTTTCCTTTCAAGCCCATTGTGCTTTCGGCGGGCGTATTCAAACTGAAGACGGCCAGGTTTGTCGCGGCCATCTTCATCGGTCGCACTGCGCGGTTCCTGATAGAAGGACTGCTGGCCGTGCGTTTCGGCAGGGACGCCGAGCGCATAATCAGGCAGCACGGGTTGAAGGTGCTGATAGCGTTAGGAGCGATATTGATCGTATCGCTGGCCTTTAAGGTCTATAGAAAACGCTCTCGCCGCGCAGCCCCCCTGACCATAGATGAGATACAGCCTCCGGGTTAAACTTTGCCCCCGATGCAAACCGGAAAAGCTGGCGAGCATCACATTAATCGAACCCTTGCCGCCTGGCGAAGTTTCATGAACTGGGCGGAAAAGAGGCTTCCCCACAGCCGGACCCCTGTGGTAGCATAACCAGGTTCTATAGGAGCGATTTGGCCATTCATGAATAAGCTTATCCTGATCTTCGCGCTGCCCCTGCTTATTATGCCGGGGCTCGCGCAAACGCGCACCTGTCTGCGCATCATGCCCGTCGACGAGATATCGCGCACCTCGACGCTCATAGCCCGCATTAAGGTTCATAAAGTAGAGAAGGCCCGATACCGTGGTATGTTCAGCCAGCTTGCCATACTTCGCCCCGTCGATGTTATCGAAGGCGACTTCACGCTGACCGAGCTAAACGTGCTTGCAAGATCGAACGTGCCCTGCGCTGAAGACAACTACACCGCAGGCCAGGAGATGCTCGTCTTTCTTGAGCCGCAGGAAAGCTTGTTTCATACCGTTAACTTTCAGTATGGGCAGTTCCCCGTGGTCGGAGAGATAGTCAAAGGCTGGCGCGACAAAGCCAACAAGCCTGTCGATAAGCCTTATACGGAAGTGCGCCAGGAGATACTGGCTCACATCGATGCCAAGCACTCGCCAAAGACCGATAAGCCCGAAACCAAACCACCCGATACGCCTCCGCCCGGAAGCTAAATCAGACCGCGACGAAGAAAAGTCAGGATTAACAGGATTGACAAAAGCATTAAGAAATCCTGTCCGTTTTATCTCTTCTTATTTTTGGGCAAGCCCGGCAAGCGCGACCGTGAGAAGCAACAACCGCTTGAGCCCGATGTCACGCCCGGAAGGCTCGTACCATTCGGTGAGGCTGTGGCAATTATTCGACATGCCGCCCACGCCGATAGTTATAGCAGGGATTCCGAGCGAGATCGGTATATTTGAATCCGTGGAAGAACAATCCAGACGGGGCTCGATGCCGAGCGCCCGCGAGCACTCGATAGCGGTCCGAACTATGAGAGACTCGACCGGGGTCTCGCCCGAAGGCCGGTCGCCTATCTTCTCGATCTCAGTCGAGAGGCTTGTGCCGCTCATCGAGCGTTGCGAATTCTCCTCGCGCACGGCCAGCTCAACCACCCGCTTGAGGTAGGATTCGAGCTTCTCTATCTCCTCGTTCGAGACCGAGCGCATATCGACCATAAGGCTCGCCCGTTCCGGGATAGAGTTGACCGAGCTTCCGCCTTCGATTATGCCGATGTTGTAGGAAGTGCGGGGGGCGAGCGGGGCCGGGTAGCTCGCGAACCTGGCTATTGCCCGTCCGAGCGCGTGTACGGGATTGACTATCCCGAAATCGCCCCACGAATGGCCGCCGGGGCCGCTTATCGTCACGCGGTAGCGACGCGAGCCGAGCGCCCGCTGCGTGATCCGCTCGACGCCGGGGCCGTCGAGCGATATAAAAGCATCGACTCCCGTCCGGAAATCGCCTCCGGTGAAGAGGTGCCGTACGCCGCGCAGGTTTCCCTCACCCTCCTCGCCGACCGTTGCGACGAAATAGACGGTGCCGGTCGTCTTTATCCCGGCTGCGCCCATCGCCTCGGCCAGCACCGGCAGGCTCACCACCCCGCAGGTGTTGTCGCTTATGCCGGGCGCGTAGAGGCGGCGGCCCTTGCGACGCACCCGCACATCCGTGCCTTCGGGGAAGACCGTGTCGAGGTGCGCCGACACAATAACGCCGGGCTCCGTAGAAAGGCCGGGCCGCTCGGCTATTATGTTGCCCTCTTCATCCTCCCGCACGCGGGCCAGTCCCAGCTCTTCGAAACGCCGCTTTATGTAAGCGGCGCGCGCCGCCTCCTTAAACGGCGGCGCAGGGATCTCGCACAGCCTTATAAGCTCTTCGTCTATGTAGTCCTGCCGGGCATCGATGAAAAGAAACGCGCGCTGCACTTCGTTTGTGCGAAGCAGCGCCGAAGCCGACAAGATGTTTTCCTGGGTGAGCGCGTAATCTTGCATCCGTCAATAGACCTTGGTAACGAGAATCCAGAAGCCAGAAGCCAGAATCCAGAAGCCAGAATCTCTCACGTAGTCTCTCGATTACTGCCGAGTGAATATAATCGGAATCAGCCTCGACCAGCTTCTGGCTTCTGACTTCTGGCTTCTGGCTTCTTATCTAACGAGGGCCATTATCTCCTCGTCCGCCAGCACTGTCGCGCTTTGCTTTGCGTGCTTGAATATCTTCTCTACGCGCTCTTCGGTAGGCTCTATGTCGTGGCTTTCGAGCCAGAAGATCACATTCGACTTGCCGCTCATCGGCCCGATCTCGATCATCTGCGCGCGATTGAGCATACTGGCGGGCACGCCCGAATAGATCATATCCGCGAGCCAGTCATCGCCCTTACGAAAGGCCTTTATCACCGCCGCCGCGTGAACACCGGTCGCCGTGCGAAAAGCATCCCGCCCGACCGCCGGATAAGAGATCGGTATCGGCACCCCGGTCGCCTCGCTCACAGTCTCGCAATAGCGGGTCAGGTTCGTGAGGTCGCGTTCGATGTACCCCTTCAACTGAAGGTTTATCATCAACTGGTCCATAGGCGTGTTGCCTACGCGCTCGCCTATGCCGAGGGCTGTCGCGTGCAAGCGGTCGGCTCCGGCCTCGTATGCAGCTATCGAGTTGATGACGCCGAGGCCCCGGTCCTGGTGGCCGTGCCAGTCTATCTTTACATCGTTGACCCCGGATTCCCGCACTATCTCTTTTACAAAACCTATCAGCGCGCGCACGCCTTCGGGTGTGGCGTGGCCGACCGTATCGCATACGCAGATACGTCTCGCCCCGGCTTCGATAGCCGCCGTATAAAGCGCGCGTACGGTTTCGGGGCGGGCGCGGGTTGTGTCTTCGGTCACGTACATGACTGAGAGCCCGTGCGAGACGGCGAACTTGACGGCATCTTCCGTGGCCGTGAGCATCATCTCAAGCGACCAGCCTTCGGCATATTGCCGGATGGGGCTCGACCCGATAAAGGTGCAGGCTTCGATAGGGGCGCCAACCTTTTCCGAGATATCGATTATCGGCTCAAGGTCGGCGCGCACAGTTCGCGCCGCGCAATTGGGGCGGATGTCGAGCTTGCAATCTATGATCTCCTTGGCCAACCGCGTCACATCGGCGACCGCGCGAGGTCCGGCCCCCGGCAGCCCTATGTCGGCGCTGTCTATGCCGAGCGAGTCCATCAGATGAATTATCTCGATCTTCTTTTCTATTGGAGGATCAATGACCGAGGGCGATTGCAGCCCGTCGCGCAGCGATTCATCATTAAGCTCAAGCGGGCGCACGTTCCCCTGTTGCTGGCCTACACGATTCCAATCGTAAATCAAATCATTCCTATCCACGTAATCACCTTCCATAGCGATTAGAGCATAGAAAAGTCTGGCGCGTCAAAAGCAGTCTAGCGCGTCTAGCGCGTCGCTTTAAAGACAGACATCGCTCGATCAGGTGATTGCTGGTAACCAGCGCCGTCAGGAGCGGGACGCGCCAGACGCGCTAGACGCGCTAGACGCGCTAGACTAAAGTGGTGGAGTGGATTTGTTCGCGAGAGCCAATGGAACAACTGATCAGGCAGCGCGCCAGACGGGGCAGGACGAAGCCGTAGAAACGAAGGATATGCTGCTCGCCTTTGCGGGAATATTCGTTTTGAACCTGTTGCTCAGGGCATTCTATCTCCGCTTCGATTTCGTAAACGGGGACGAAGGGGTGCGGGCGCTAACCGCCGTCCGCGTCCTCGAAGGGGCGCGACTCTACGCCGATATAGTCACCGATAAGCCGCCCGGCACGACCTACTTTTACGCCGCCGTGTTCGCGTTGTTCGGTCGAAGCATGACGGCCGTACACCTTGCCTCAGCCGTATGGAATTTCGCGACTGCGGTAGTCGCAAGCCTCATAGCCTCGCGGCTCTACGGCAGACGAACTGGATTATGGGCGGCGTTGATACTGGTCTTCTTCAGCACTACCTACCTGACGCAGGACATGATGGCCGCAAACACAGAGTTGCTGATGGCGCTGCCTTACACGGCAGCGTTCTACTATTACGTCGCAGCCAGCGGGCTGGGGCGGGCAAAACGCGATTCTTCAATGGCGGGGTTTGTGATCGCGGGAGCGATGACCGGCTTTGCCACTCTATTCAAACAGGTGGGCGTCTTTAATCTGGCGTTCTTCGCCGCGCACGAGATCTTTTCGGCCTGCCTTGACCGCGACAAGAACAAAGGCGGCAGCATCAGTTGGATCGGGCAGGCCGCGCGAAGGGGGATCCCCCGGCTGCTGTTGATCGGCGCAGGGTTTGTGATGGTGCTTGCGCTGTTCGCCCTATGGCTCGTTATTAGCGGGTCGTTTGCAGGCTTCTGGCGCAACGCGGTCGTGCTCAATCTGTTTTATATAAGCTCTGTGCCTAGCGAGCTCTGGCTCAGGTTCATGATAGGCCGAACGCTCGGATATATATTTTTCAATGCGGCGCTTTGGGCGCTGGCCGTCTGGGTTGTGGCGCGGGCGATCAAAGGAGTCAGGAAAAAGGCCGATTATGCGGATGCTATCGATAACCGGTCCGACCTTGCGGTGACGCTGTGGGGCGCGGCCTCGCTCGCGGCAGTCTTCGCGGGCGGCAGGTTCTTCGGACACTATTTTATCCAGGTGTTGCCCGCGCTATGCATACTTGCCGCTCGCGGTCTTCGCCTGCTCGCAGCCCGGCTCCGCGCGCCGCGCCGCAGCCGCAAAGCGAGAGCGGCCGCCTTCGCGCTTGCTGCTGCGGTCGTCTTCAGCTTTGTCCGATTTCATCAGCGGACGGCGATACTGGCATACGAAGCCGTGACCGGCAACGAGACCCATTTGAGCCAGTCCTGGGGAATGACCGTCCGCGAGCGCGAGGCCGAAGTGGTATCGAAGTATGTGAGCAGCCATCTCGCCGCAGGCGAACCGCTCTACATCTGGGAATACGCGCTCGACGTTTACTGGCTCACGAAATGCCAACCTGCGTCGCGGTACCTGTCGCCTTACTATATAACGGGCAGGTTCCCGGACGCGGGGCAGAAGTCCGCCGACCCCGGAGAATCATTCTGGCGGGAAGCGCGCGCGCACCTCATAGAAGACCTGAAACGCAGTCGCCCGCGCATGATCCTGGATGTGTACGGCAGGTTCCTCGAATTGCCTTACCCTGAGCTGGTCGCTTTCGTAAAGGAGAACTATGAGTACGAAACCCGGGTCGGGCTTGCGCCCGGTCGCCCTTTCTTCGTCTTCCGATTGAAAGAGAATAGACAGGATTGACAAGACTCAATATGAACCACAGAGTACACGGAGGGTCACAGAGGATTGAATGATTCCTCTGTGACCCTCCGTGTACTCTGTGTTTATTCAATCCTGTCTGTTCCCGACTCGTTCTTTGATCCAGT
>DASTET010000171.1:0-3241 GCA_035709445.1 Blastocatellia bacterium
GTGGCGGTCCCGACCCAGGCGGCGAAGGCATCTATGGTCCCGGCTACAGCGGGCAATCCGGCCGGAAGGCCCAGCGCAGCGGCCACGTCGGCCCTGAGCCGGCCCGTGATCTTCCCGAGTGAGCAGACAGGCGACGGAATCTTTTCCGGCTCAAGCCCCAAGTCGACTAGGTCTTGCGCAGTCCACGGCAAAGAGGCGCCCGCTTGCGGGACGCAGACAGCCTCGCCGGTCAGTTTGAAGTTGATATAGTCGAAGGGCTCGAAGGCCCATCTTGTCCGCCGATAAGCCTCCCCTTCGTGACGGGCGAGCCAGAGCAGGCGCGGCAGATATGTGAAAGCGATGTGCGGCCCGAGCTTCTGCGACAGCTCTGCGATCTCATCGGCTGCGCGCTGATCAGACCAGATAGGCGCATGGCGCACGACCTCACCCTGCGCATCGACACAAACCAGGGCGGGCGAGAGCCCGACGACGCACAGCCCCTGAATCTCTGAAGAATCAATCAGGCTGGCAGCTTCTTTGACTGCTTTGCAGGAGGCTAGCCACCACGCCGCAGGGTCTTGTTCCACCCATCCGGGATGAGGGGTTGTGGTGGCATAGGAGGCGACCGCTTTGGCGGCAAGTCGTCCCCGCACATCAAAGATGCCGACCTTGACACCCGAGGTGCCAATATCAATGGCGAGTAATAGCTGTCGCCTGCTCATGCCCTTAGTCTGTTGATGCCGCGATTTTTCGACGCGCCATCGCTCGTTCACAGCCTGACAACTACACGCTGTGTTTCGCCCGCAGGCTTTGAAGCCAGCTCTTCGGGCAACTGCTCGAGCGAGATGTATCTAGAGATCAACGGCTTTAGGTTGACTGACCCCTGGCTCAATAACGCCACGGCTTCGCGAAAGTCCCTGTGGGTTGCGCCCACGCTGCCGGTTATGATGATCTCCTGGCTGTGCACCCTGTTCCAATCTAGCTCCAGCATCGATTTAGGATGAAGCGAGGCATAAAAAATCAGGCGGCCCGCGCGGCCTACGCAGGCAAGCCCCTGCTCGCCGGCCTGCCTGACGCTTGTGGCGACAATGACCACGTCTGCGCCACGCCCTTCGGTATGATCCCTGACGACAGCCGCCAGGTCTTCAGTCGAAGGATTCACCGTCAGATCCGCGCCGAGTTGTTCGGCCTGTTTCAACCGGACCTCATCAATATCGCTGATGATGACGTATGCGCCCATCATCCTGGCCAGCATCGCCTGAATGGACCCCATCGTTCCCGCGCCGACTATCAGGACTGTATCGCCGAATGAAAGCCCTGCTTTCTTGATGCTGCGGACGCAGCAGGCCAGCGGCTCCAGGACGCTCGCCTCTTCGAGCGTCACCTGCTCGGGCAGTCTTATGGCCTGTCGCGAAGGCACGGTCGCATATTCGGCAAAGCCGCCGCCCATCACCACATATTGGGAATCCTTCGGAGTTTCATACATCCTGACGCACTGGTTATTGAGCCCTTTGAGACAGTAGTAACAGCTGCCGCAACGAATATGGGTATCAACCGCGATGCGATCGCCGGGTTTGAGAGTGGTGTCAGGGTCATTGACTTCCTCAACTACGCCCGCCAGCTCATGGCCGCCGATCATGGGATAGAAAGGCAGCACACCGGAAAACGCGCGCCGCTCGGCGGTGCAGATGGCCGTCGCTCGACAGCGAACAAGCACTTCGCCGGGCCCGGGCGCAAAGCGTTTGATCTCCTCCAGCGAGACCGTTCCGGGGGCCGTGATGATCGCCGCTTTCATGGTTTTACCGGTCATTAAAGTTGTTCCTCCGGCGGTGTGGTCACGCGCGGAGATTCATCGCGCAGAGGAAAGCTCATCCATCGCTTCGTCAACCGAAGCGTTGTGGTGGATCAAAAGATTGAGCGCGCTTACCATTGCTTGCGGGCGAGGGTGACCCCAGATGTTACGTCCGATCACTGCGCCGGCCGCGCCGGCCTCCATCGCTGTCTTTACCATGCCGAACAGGGCAAGCTCATCCATCCTGCTGCCGCCGAGCACGAGCACGGGGCGGTAGCAGTTCTCGGTCACCTGGCGAAAGCTTTCAGCACTCCCGGTGAACTCCGTCTTGATGAAATCAGCGCCCAGCTCAACGCCGATGCGCACGGCGAGCCGGATGTTTTCAGCCGTGCGCAAGCTAAAATCGGTGAACCCACCGGGCAGCATTTCAGCCATCAGAGGGACGCCCCATCTCTGACACTCGCCTGCAAGCGAAGCCAGTATCTGTAACGTCCTAGCCTCCAGCGGCGCCCCGGGAAATCCCATGCAACCCACCGCGTCAGCCCCCAATCGCAGCGCGTCTTCCACCGAATGCATAAGTCGATGGTCCGGCGCGCCTCCTTCTAATTGAGAGTTGCCGCCGTCCGCGCGCAGGATCACGCCCAGCGACTTCAAATGGTGAGGAAACTGCTTGACCACCCCGGCTGTCGTCAGGATGGCATCAGCGCCTCCCGCCGCTATCGCATCGATCACGCGAGCCGGGTCTGACAGCGCAGGATAGACGTCAGTGCCGACCGCGTGATCAAGCGCTACTACGACGCTGCGTCCGTCGTCGCGGAATATACGGTGCATCCTTCGGTTAGAGAACATATCGCCTGCGCTGATTAGCCCGAACCCAGAAGTTTCCACCCGACGCCTCCTGCGTTGCCGTGATACTTCGGGTCAGCAAATATTCCTTCGACGGTGTGCGTGCGGATCATCGAGAAGAAAGAGCTGGCTTCATTCCAACCAGGTATTTTTCCTCTCTCCATCTGGCTCAAAAGCAGGTCCTGCTTTGCTGCGCTCAATCTCTCAAAGGAGCGTCTGTATCGCCGGATGGCTAGTTCGTTCAGCCGGCGGACTGCTTGCCGGTAAGTGGATTGTTGAAAGTCGTAAACAGTCGACAGCATGTGATCGATGTAGTTTACTACCCGCGCCTCTCTGGCGCCCGGCCTATGGTCGGCCGGGATTATGCGAGCGCTGATGGCTTCAACTAAGGCCGCCTCCCGCCTAGTGAAGAATTGCAACCTGTATACCTCCGGCAATGGCGGAGATAAAACCGGCAACACCCTCAGACCTGTTGCAATTGAAGAAGTGAGATCCTGCGCGGGTATTAACACGGCTGCTCCGCCATGTAAGGCGATCACAAATTCCCGGCGAGAGACTCTGCCCCCATTTCCATCCACATCTGAATCTTTTTTTGCCATTCGTCGCCCTGGGAGCGGGATAAAA
>DASTET010000172.1:0-4013 GCA_035709445.1 Blastocatellia bacterium
AGGAGCGCCATTATGCGGTCGGCCACGCTGTCCGCATTGTAGATGTCGTACGCTTTGATGTAGATGGCGTTGACCGACGTGCCGTAACCGAACAGGCTCTGCCCCGTGCGCAACGTCACATAGGCGCTGCCTCGACCCTGCCCGCGACTGTATATGCCCGTTATGGTGAACGAATCTGCCGCGCCGACGCTCGATGTCAGGCGGATGCGCTCTCCTGTCGAGACATTGAGGTCTTTTGCAAGCTCCGAATCGATCACTATCTCATCGCTGCCGAGCCCCAGATAACGGCCCGCGATAAGGTTTTTGGTCACGGGCGTGATGATGTCTTGCAGCGCGGGGTCAGCGCCGACCACCGATACGCCAATCGGGTTTGCGCCCTTCGATACGAACCCCTGCCCGTTGACGACAGGCACGACGGCGCGCACGTTGGGGAGAGCGCGCACGATCTCGACGACCTGCGGCCAGTTATCTATGAATTTGAGCTGCGGCGCTTGCTGCTCGATGCGGCTTGAGCTTGGCCCCTCGGGAGCGCCGGGCACACTTTCCAGAGGCTTCGGCTCCGGCTCTTCGACCGTGATAGTGATGTGCGGGATGGCGTCCGTCAACAGCTCTGTCAGGCGGTCCTGCAAGCCGAATATGAGCGACGTTATAAAGACAACGATGATGACTCCCGCCGCCACTGCGCTGACTGTCAACAGCGTCTGCCCGCCGCCCGAAAGAAGATGGCGAAACGCGAGCTGTGTTTCAAAGCGCAGTCTGCGCGGGACGATCGCCTTTGCGAGAGAGCTCATCATCTTTTCTCTCCGGCTCTATCTTTGACCCGCACGGCCTGCCCGGCCTCTATGTTTCCTGCATCAGCGATGATCCGGTCATCGGGGACGAGACCGGCGAGCACGGGCACGCCTTCATCGGTCGGCGGTCTGGTCACGACGGGCTTTTCTAAAGCGGCCCCGTTTTCGATGACAAAGACGACGGTGCGATCACCGGCCTGCGCGAGCGCCGTCGGCGGAACGAGCAATCGCTCGACATTCCTGGCCGTAACAATGTTGACGTTGACGGTCTGGCCCGGGCGCAGCCAATCGGGCGGATTGACGGGTACGACGGTAACCTGTACGGTCCCCCGCGCCACGTCGACGGCGGCGCCGATCTCCGTCACCTTTCCCTGAAACGTGCTGTCGGGAAATGTGCTCGAAGAGATGATCGCGTTTTGTCCGAGCTGCAAATCTGCGAGGTTGCTTTCATCCACGTCGAGCCGGATTTCGGGATCGTCGCTTACCAGCTCTAACACACCCTGCGCGCCGACGGTCTGGCCTACCTCGGCGTTTATCTCCGTCACGACCCCGGCAAAAGGCGCTATCACGACCGCGTTCTGCGCCTGTTGCCGCGCGACGCGCAGGGCCTGCTCGGCTTCGCGCAAACGCTGGCGCGCAACCTGCACATCTTCCGAGCGGGCGCCGCTCTGCACTGTCTTCAACTGCGCCTGCTGGGCGCGCAGGTTGGCCTGCGCCGAAGCGAGTGCCGCCCGGGCCTGCTCCACGCCCGACTGCGCAAGCTCGACCGACTGCCGCTGCGCCGCGACGCGCTGCTGGGCGACGCGCAGGTTGGTCTGGGCCTGATCGAACTCTGCGCGAGAGATGACGCCGCTTTCGAGAAGCGAGCGGCTGCGCGCCATCTCCTTGGATGCAAGCTCGCGCTCGGCCTCGAACTGGCGTAACTGCGCGCGCGATTGAGCCACTGTCCTCTGCGCCTGCGTGATGGCGGCCTGTTGTTGCTCTACCTGTGCCTGGGCTTGCCGAACCTGCGCGGCGGCGGCCTCGACCTCCGAGCTTAACGGCCCTCGCGCGGTCTGCGCCACCTGCGCCCGCGCAGTGCTGATGGCCTGTTCGGCCTGCGCCACCTGCGCTTCGAAAACGTCGTTTTTCAGGACTGCAAGTCTCTCTCCTTCCGCCACGCGGTCACCCTCTTTGACAAAGAGCTGCCCTACTATGCCGGTGGCCTGCGCGCCGACAAGCGTCTCGATCGTGCCGCCGACCCTGCCGCTGCTGGCGATGGTCTCGGTGATGGTCGTCAGCCTGGGTTGAACCAGAGTGACCTCGGTCGGGCGCTGGCTGCGCCAAACGAAGAAAGCGATGATGAGGCCAATTGTCGACAGAACGCCGAGACGGATGAGCCACTTACGCATGTCGCGGGACTGCTTGCGCGCGCGCGGGCGCGCAACCGGACCTTCAGCGATCTCCGCGCTCACTGCCCTGGACTGCGCCTTCTGCTCAGACCTGATAAGCCCTCCCTGAGGCGTGTACTTCTGAAGGTCCCTGGTTTCATGTGCAGACTTTTCTGACATCTTAATAAATCCTCTCCGGCGTTGTGATCGAAAAGCTGACACACGGGGACGCCTGACACTTTGTAAGGCAAGATGAATGCCGTTACCGGGCGCTATCGGGATATTTGTTGTAATAAGATCACCGGCGGGCCGCCGACCTGCTCCTGATTCGTTGGCCTCAAGCAGACGGATTTCAGAGCGGGCCATTCAGAGGAAAGCGCTCTTCGCGCTGCATCACTATCATGCCTCACTTTACCGGTTCATCTCGCGGCAGCACGGATAGGATCAGCGCCGCCATTGCTATCAACCACAGACCCGCGCCTGTCGCGTGCGAGTATTCCCATTCCTGACGAAGCTCCAGCCAGTTTGCGGGCAGGTATGTCCAGTTGTTTGTAGCCTGGTTGGCAGGAAAGGTGAATGTCCAGAAGACTACCTGTGAAGCTGCGATGCAAAGCAAGGCTATGAGTGTCAACGTAAAGGCCCTCCCTTTCTTACGAAGCATGATGGTCAGAATCAGGGTCGAGATCAAAGAACCAAAGATGACGATTCCGAGCAACGCCCAGCCTCTATAGATTTGCTGAACGGTCAGGTAATCTTCGCGAGAGAGCCCTACCTTGTTTGGCAGCTCAAGCAGATGAGCGAGAGCAGGCCCAAGCGCGAGAGCCGTGAGGTAAAGACTGAGAAATCGAATTACTTTCAACCCTGCTACCCTTACCCTTTCGCAACGAGTCAGGCCGAATGGAATGAAGATTGCCCTTCAGCGTTCAAGACGATTGATTTTCGCAATTATCGTTCCAGCATAATCGAGAGATGCGAGCGGCTTTCGCCCGGAGGCTTACTCGAAATGGGAGAGCCTTGCACCGGCATGTCGTCATTTTGCTCGCGCCCAGCCGTTATGAAAGACTGTCACTTTTTGAGTTGAATGGCGGATTATCAGAGCATATATTGAGTTCGTACAAATTTCCGTGATGGGGAGACAGAAGTGAAGAACTCAGAGATAAAAAAGGCCGCTCTCGTCGCGATAGTCGTTGCAGGGCTCGGCTTCTGCCTTAGCGGTGTTTCTGCAAGCCCCGCTTCGGTGACATTCAGCAAGGATGTCGCGCCGATCTTGCAAAAGCGGTGCGAAGAGTGTCATCGCGAAGGCGGCGTTGCGCCGATGTCGTTTACCTCCTACGAAGAGGCGCGCCCCTGGGCGCGGGCCATCAAAGAGAGGGTCGTCAGGCGCGAGATGCCGCCCTTTCACGCGCTTGGAGCGGTTGGCCGTTATCACGAAGACCCTCGCCTTACGGATGCCGAGATAGCTACGATCCGCGACTGGGTGGATGGCGGGGCAAAGAAGGGTGATGCGAAACTTCTCCCGCAGCGCCGCGTCTGGAAAGACGACTGGGCGTTCGGACAGCCCGACCTTACCGTTTCACACCCGCGCCCGTTCCCGCTCAACAAGACAGACAAAGACCTTTATGTATTCTTCATCTTCGATCACGTCTTCCCCGAAGAGACCTGGATCAGCTCGATCCAGGTCCGACCGGGCAACGCCCGAATAGTGCATCACGCAAACGTCCACCTCGTCCCTCCCGGCTTTAAGGCCCCGCCCGAAGGCTATGTCGCGGGCGACTTCGATCCGTCGGCCAGGGGCACGATAATGATCTCCGGGTGGGTGCCCGGGACCAACGCTGTGAGGCTGGCGGAAGGG
>DASTET010000173.1:0-9351 GCA_035709445.1 Blastocatellia bacterium
TTACCTCCGCTGATCTCGCGCCGCAGCCACGCCTTCGCCATGTTCAGATCGTCTTTTACGGTCGTCGGCGACACCCCGAGCACTGCGGCTGTCTCTTCAATGGTCAGACCGCTGAAGAATCGCATCTCCACAATCTGACTCTGCCTAACGTCAATCGCAGCCAGTCTCTCAAGCGCCTCGTCGAGCGCCAGTATGTCCGCGGATGGACTCTCAGCCGCCGCCACTCCTTCTTCCAGAGGCAAGGCGATGGCTGACCCGCCACGCTTGGCGCGATGACGCCGCCTCGCGTGGTCTACCAGGATACGGCGCATCAGGCGCGCCGAGATGGCGAAGAAGTGCGCGCGGTTCTGCCATTGCACATTCTTTTGATTAACGAGCCTGAGGTATGCCTCGTGAATCAGGTCTGTCGTCTGGAGCGTAAGGCCGGCGCGCTCGCGGCGAAGGTAGCGGGCCGCCTGGCGGCGCAATTCCGAATATACTGCTGGAATCAACCTGTCGAGCGCACTCCTGTCCCCGTTGCTTAAATCGATGAGCATCTGCGTGATGGCTCGTTGTGACGGCTCCATCATCGAAACCTCTTCAGCGGGCCCAGAGTCTTTATCCGTAGCAGCGACGAGAGTATATGGCCCTCTGATAGTCAGGTCAATTTGAATATCAGACCGGCGCGTTCAGGAGTCTTTCGCCGGAAGGCCGAAAAAGTTCCGGCCATTTTCGGCCCGGATGTCGCGTTAATGATTTGAAGGACGGCGATGGATCTCGTCGGGCTTCTCGATGATCGGGAGCAACTGCCCCTAAGGAACCTTATTGCGATAACTCTACTGATGATGTTGAGTCCGGCCTTTATTGATTTCGCATACAATATTGAGGCTCAGTCTTCGACCATCCAGGCTGCTAATCAGCCTGCGAGTCACTGCCAGTATTGCCTCTCTCCGGCCGAGAAATCGTTCATTTTCGAAGGGGACAGCGGCAGCGTAACCGTCGCCGCGCGCGAGGGCTGCGCCTGGAGTGCTACGACCGGAGACGACTTCATCACCATCACGTCCGGCGGCTCAGGCACAGGCAGCGGGGTGGTCAACTACACGATTGAGCCTAACACCGGGTCGAGCCGTCGAATCGGATCGATCAGCATAGCAGGGCGCGCTTTCATCGTCTTGCAGGGTATTCGGTTCAACGACGTTCCTTCAAGCCACCCGTTCTACAACGAGATCGGCAAGCTCTCGGCCCGTGGAATCACTCTGGGCTGTGACGCGGCCAACTACTGCCCCGACCTCGCGGTCACGCGCCAGCAGATGGCGGCTTTCATCATCCGCGCGCTCGGCATTTTCAATCCGCCTCAGCCCTCCGGTCAGAGGTTTGCCGACGTGCCCCCCTCGAACCCCTTCTACGCTTTCATCGAAGAGCTGGCCGCCCGTCAGATCACGCTCGGCTGCGGCGGAGGCAACTACTGTCCTGATGAAGTAGTGACCCGCCAGCAGATGGCCGCTTTCATCATAAGGGCGCTGGGTGAATTCAATCCGCCTGCTCCCGCGACTCAGCGCTTTGATGACGTGCCGCCGTCGAATCCGTTCTACGCCTTCATAGATCGTCTGGCTGAGCTCGGCATCACGCTCGGCTGCGGGACCACCCCCGAGGGGCGACCCCTCTTCTGCCCGACAGACCCTGTCAGTCGAGGTCAGATGGCCGCTTTCTTGATACGAGCCTTCGACCAGCCCGCCAACTCCCCGCCCTCGGTCGTCGCGGGTCGGGACCAGACCATCACGCTCCCCAGCGCGGCGAACCTGAGCGGGCTAGTCATCGACGACGGCCTGCCCGCTTGCGGTCTCACTTTCTTATGGAGCCAGGTCAGCGGGCCAGGCGCGGTCTCTTTCGACGATCCCGATGCCGAGGCGACGCTTGCCCGCTTCAGCGCGCCGGGCACTTATGTGCTGAGACTTATGGCGAGCGACTTTCAGACCGCGACGACTGATGATGTGACGATCACGGTCAACCCGCTCGACCCGTCGAATCAGCCGCCGTCGGTCAACGCCGGCCCCGATCAAACAATCACGCTGCCCTCGACTGCCGCTTTGAACGGCTCGGTGAGCGATGACGAGGTGCCTTCGGCGGGCGCGCTCGCGGCTTCGTGGACGAAGGTGAGCGGGCCGGGCACGGTCATCTTCAGCAACGCGAGCGGCCCGACGACCACGGCTATGTTCAGTGAGGCGGGCAGCTATGTGCTCAGGTTGACCGGGAGCGATTCTATCTTGATCAGCAGCGATGAGGTGACGATCACTGTTAATTCCGATCCCACACCCCCGCCGCCTGATCCCGAGACGGTAGCCCCGCCTGTCGACCGGACTGCTGCGACGACTATTGCGGAAGCCACGGAGTTCCTTTACACGGGGCCGAATCCGATCCAGACCGGCGTTGCCCCCGGGACGATCAACCCTGTTCGAGCGGCGGTCTTGCGCGGCCGGGCCAAGGGGGCGGGCGGCGCGCCGCTGTCGAATGTCAGGATCACCGTTTTGAATCATCCTGAGCTGGGCCAGACCTTCACGCGAGCTGATGGCCGGTTCGACATCGCGGTCAACGGCGATGACCTTCTGACGGTCAGGTATGAAAAGAACGGATTCATACCTGTTCAGCGCCAGCAGCGAGTCGATTGGCAGGAGTACTGTGTGCTCAATGATGTGGTGATGATGAATTACGACGACCGCGTCACTCACATTGATCTGAGCGCGCCTACTCCTATACAGGTGGCTCAGGGCAGCACGTCGCGCGACACGGACGGCGCTCGCCGGGCTGTGCTGATGTTTCGACAGGGTACCACGGCGACGATGCTCCTGCCCGACGGCTCCGAGCAGCCGCTCACAAACCTTCACGTCCGGGCGACGGAGTACACCGTAGGGCCGAACGGACCCGAGGCCATGCCCGGCAGTCTGCCGCCGACGAGCGCCTATACTTACGCGGTCGAATACAGCGTCGATGAAGCAGTGGCGGCGGGGGCGAGCACCGTTCTATTCAGCCAGCCCGTCCTAAACTACATTGAGAACTTTCTGGACTTCCCCGTGGGCGGCGTCGTGCCGGTTGGAGGGTATGATCGCGAAGCGGTATCGTGGATGCCCTCTGCAAACGGGCGTGTGATCAAGGTCCTCAGCATCGCGTCAGGCGCGGCGGAGCTGGACACGGACGGCGATGGGATCGCGGACAACGACGCGGCGCTCGGAATTACGCTTGCGGAGCGGCAGCGACTGGCCGAGTTGTACCCTGCCGGACAGACCCTGTGGCGCGTGCCGATCGATCACTTTTCGCCGTGGGATTGCAACTGGCCTTACGTCCCGCCTTCGGACGCATCAAGCCCGCCGCCCATGCCTCCGCCTTCTCCGCCCGCCGACGACCCATGCGAGGAGGAAGGCTCGATCATTGAGTGCCAGAACCAGACATTGGGCGAAAGGGTCGCTATCGTCGGCACACCCTTCAGCTTGAATTACCGCAGCGACCGTGTGGTCGGGAACGGGGCGGCTTACACGATGGCGATCCCGTTGAGCGGGGCCAGCGTGCCGGCCAGTCTGCGGCGCATTGAACTGGAAGTCTCGGTAGCCGGGCGGGTGTTTACCCAGACCTTTGCCGCGCTGCCGAACCAGCGCACCGCCTTTACCTGGGACGGGCGGGACGTTTATGGCCACGTCTTGCAGGGGGCGCAGCCGGTCACCGTGAGGGTCGGCTTCGTCTACCCGGCGGTCTACCGGGAGCCGTCGCAGTTCCCCTCAAGCTTCGGGGACTACGGCAACAGCATCCTTGTCGGGAACGGAGCGCGACAGGAGATCACCATCTGGCAACAGACAACGGCCAGGATCGGCGGCCTGGACGCGCATGCGCAGGGGCTGGGCGGCTGGGGCTTGAGCGTCCACCATGCCTATGATCCGTTGGGGAAGAGACTGTACCTTGGCGACGGGCGGCGTCGCACGGCGACGGGTTTACCCCCGATCATCAGCACGGTAGCTGGCGGCGGCCTTACTACTTGCGGCAATACAGACCCGTGCGGCGATGGCGGCCCGGCCACGAGCGCGCTTGTGACGGCGCATGGCATCGCGGTGGATGGACAAGGGAACCTCTTCATCGCCGATCGGTTGCGAGACAAGATTCGCAAAGTCACCCCTGACGGCATCATCACCACGGTCGCGGGCACGGGCCAGCGCGGTTTCAGCGGCGATGGCGGCCCGGCCACCCAGTCCCGACTGAATTTCCCACAGGCCGTTGCGGTGGACGCGCAGGGCAACCTCTACATAGCTGACTTCGGTAATCATCGAGTCCGCAAGGTGGACACTTTGGGCGTCATCACCACGGTGGCAGGCAATGGAAGTCCGGACTACAACGGCGACGGCATTCCGGCCACGCAGGCGGGGATTTTCGTCTACGATATTGCCGTCGCACCGGACGGCACGCTATTCATTGTCGATTTCCGCAACCGTATTCGCCGCGTCGGCCCCGACGGGATCATAACTACGGCGGTAGCCGGCTCGCCGAGTATACTTCTAGACCAGCCTAACAGCGTGGCGCTGGATGGGCAGGGCAATCTCTTCTTTTCGGCCGGGCGCAGCAGACGGGTTTATCGGTTAAGCCCCGACGGCAGGATCACCCTGATGGCTGCCGGCAGCCCCGGAAGCACGGATGATGGTGTCCCGGCGACTAACGCCACGATAGAACCTGTGGCGATAGAAGTAGACCGGCAGGGAAACCTCTTCATCGCCGATAACCTCACCCGGCGAGTCAGGCTAGTAACACCTCAGGGGATCATTACGACAGTTGCGGGTGGCGGCGCATTTGTCGCGGCGAACTACAGGGATGGGCTGCCTGCGACCAGCGCCGCCTTCGTCCCGCAGTTAATGGCGGTCGATGAGCAGGGCAACCTGCTCATCGCGGACCGAATGTCCGACCTGGGCCTGCCTCAACTCAACCGCGTCCGCAAAGTCAGCTCAGTTCTGCCGGGACTCGCCGGGTCGATTGTGGTCGCTGCGGAAGACGGCAGCCAGCTTTACCAATTCGATTCCGTGGGCCGCCATCTGCGCACCGTCGACGCCCTGACCGGGGCGACCGTTTACACCTTCGCCTATGATAGTGCCGGGCGGCTTACGACCATTACTGACGGCGATGGCAACGTCACCACAATCGAGCGCAATGCGAGCGGCCAGCCTGTGGCCATCGTAGCACCCTTCGGCCAGCGTACAACATTGAGCCTCAATGGCAACGGCTATCTTGCCAGCATCGCCAACCCTGCCGGGGAGACGATTCAGTGCGGCTACACCAGCGACGGGCTGCTCACCAGCTATACCGACCCGAGGGGCAACGTCTCGACGATGACTTACGATGCGCAGGGCCGCCTCACTCGTGATGAGAACCCGGCCGGCGGCCTTTTTGCCCTGTCGCGCGCGGATAGCTCGACAGGATTTACCGTCTCTCTGACCAGCGCCCTCAACCGCGCCACAACCTACCTGATCGAGCGCCTTGCCACAGGCGAAGAGCGCCGCGTCAACACCTTTCCCGACGGCACCCAAAACTCATCAACCATAGCAACAAACGGCAGGCGCGCCATCACTTTTCGTGATGGCAGGATGACAACACACGTTCCGGGGCCTGACCCTCGCTGGGGCATGCAGTCGCCTCTCAATGCGTCCGAGACCTTCAGGACTCCAGGCGGACTGAATTACACCGCCACACATGCCCGCGCCGTCACGCTCACCAATCCCAATGACCCCCTGAGCCTGGCCACGATGACCGATACCATCAGCATCAACGATCGCACTTACACGAGCGCCTACAACGCGACCTCGCGGACATTCACCGACACGACGCCTGCCGGGCGCCAGCGCTTCGTCACCGTGGATGCTCAAGGCCGCTTCGTCCAGGGGCAGGTGGCCGCGCTGAATCAGGTCAGCTACAACTACAACGCCCGTGGACGGCTCGCCGGCGCGACCTTCGGCAGCGGCGCTGAGGCCCGCTCGCTCGGTCTGAGCTACAACAGCCAGGGCTTTCTTCAGACCCTCACAGACCCGTTGACCCGTTCGATCAGTTATACCTATGACGCGGCTGGACAAGTCACCCAGCAGACACTGGCCGATGGCAGGGTTGTCAGCTACGCTTACGACGCCAACGGCAACACGACTTCGATCACCCCGCCTGGCAGGCCCGCGCATAGCTTCACCTATACGCCGCACAACCTGGTGGCGAGCTACACGCCGCCCGGCGCCGGCGCGGGAACTGGCCAGACGTTATACTCCTACAACGCCGACCGGCAACTGACCACCATAACGCGACCCGACAACCAGACGCTGAGCTACTCCTATGACAGCGCGGGACGTCTGAGCGCCCTGACCATACCGGGAGACCGGTACAGCTACTCTTATAACGCTACCACGGGAAATCTGGCGACGATCACTACCGCGAGCGGGAGCAGCTTGTCTTACAGTTATGATGGTACACTGCTGACGGGCGCGGCCTGGGCGGGGGCTATCTCAGGCAGCATCAGTCACACCTATGACGACTCCTTCCGCCTCACTTCGCAGAGCGTCAACGGCGGTCATGCCATCGCTTTTCAATACGACAACGACAACCTGCTTACCGGCGCGGGGGAATTGACTCTAGCCCGCCACGCTCAGCATGGCTTGATCATTGGAACGACTCTCGGCAACGTCACCGATTCCCGCAGCTACAATGGCTTCGCCGAGCCGTCGAGCTACGGCTCGGCCTACAGCGGCACGAGCTTATACAGTGTGCAGTACACTCGCGATAGGCTGGGGCGCATTACGCGGAAGTCCGAAACGATTGGCGGGGCGACGGACACCTATGACTACTCTTACGACCTCGCGGGTCGATTGGCAGGCGTGAGCAGAAACGGCGCTACGATCAGCACCTACACCTATGACAGCAATAGCAACCGGCTGAGTCACACATCGCCCGCAGGCACGGTCAACGGCATCTATGATGCGCAGGACCGTCTGACGCAATATGGCGCGGCAAGCTACACATACCAGGCCAACGGTGAACTGCTGAGCAAGAGCGCCGATGGGCAGACAATCACATATCAATACGACGGCCTGGGCAATCTCAAGAGCGTCACTCTGCCCGACAACACTCAGATCGTGTATCTGGTTGACGGACAGAACCGAAGGATCGGCAAGCGCATCAACGGCACTCTGGCGCAGGGGTTTCTCTATCAGAACCAACTTCAGCCCGTCGCCGAGCTAGACGGCAATAACGACATCGTCAGCCGCTTCGTCTATGGCAGCCGGGCGAACGTGCCGGATTATATGATACGAGGCGGAGCGACATATCGCATCATCTCCGACCACCTGGGCAGCCCGCGTCTCGTCATAGATGTAGCGAGCGGCGCGATTGCGCAGAGGATGGATTATGACGAGTTCGGGGTTGTATCGCTGGACACCAACCCCGGCTTCCAGCCGTTCGGGTTCGCAGGCGGCATCTACGATCAGCATACAAAGCTCGTCCGGTTCGGCGCCAGAGACTATGATCCGGAGACGGGGAGATGGGCAGCAAAAGACCCCACCGGGTTTGAAGGCAGGAGCGCTAATCTTTACTCTTATGCGTTCAACGATCCTATCAATCTGATCGATCCGGAAGGAGAGATCCCTCTTCTGGGTGCTGCCTTGTATGCTGCCGCCGCTCTTGCAGTCGGCTATGGGGTTTATAGTGCTTATGACGCCCTTATGAATCTCCTCAATAGAAGTGAACTTGCAGCAAACGTGTGTGAGGGAAAAGATGACCCGTTTGACCCGAATTTCGATCCGCAGCGGAGCAGGGAGGAGTGCGCCCAGGCCTTCAGGGACGCAGCAACAGCAGGAGGGCGATTTGCGAGAAGCGTGCCGGGTTCGAGCACTGGAAGCCCGCCCCCGACTTCCGCGGTCGATGCAATCGTTAATTTCTGCCAGGATCTGTTCTTTTCGACATTCAATTAATCGCGCGTCGCGCTGCCCTGTCGCCGCGCTATTATTGAAGCGAGTTAATTCTGACAAGCTCGTCGAAGACCTCGGCGACGCGCTTTCGGGTCTGCTCGAATGGCCCCGACGTGTCTATCTCGTAGTCCGCGTAACGGCGCTTCTCGTCGGAAGACATCTGCGCGGCGATGCGGCGCTCGGCGTCTTCGCGCGTCAACTGGTTGCGTCGCATCAATCGCTCGATCTGTTTCTCGCGGTCGCAGAATACCACTATGAGCTTGTCGAATCTCTTATAGCCTCCCGATTCGATCATCAGCGCGGCGTCTATTATCACTATGGCTTTCGGGTCTTTTGCGCGGACCTCTTCGAGCAGCCGGTTCTGTTCTTCGATCACTCGCGGGTGAACTATCTGGTTGAGCCGCTCGCGACGTTCCGCGTCGGCGAAGACGATCGCTCCCATCTTAGCTCTGTCTATCGTCCCGTCTTCGGCGAGCACTCCCCGGCCAAACTCGCGTACGATATCTTCATAAGCGGCCTGGCCCGGCCCCATAACGCGGTGCGCGATCCTGTCGGCATCGAACGTCACGCAGCCAAGCTCGGCAAAGACCGACACGACGAAACTCTTGCCGACCGCTATGCTGCCTGTGAGCCCGATTTTTAGCATAATCCGAGAGAGAGCCGTTATTCCCAGACCTCAGGCGGGGCCTGGCTCGCCATCAGTTTTCCGAGCGCGGTCGACCCGCCGAAAGCGGTCACTATCTGATCGTCGAGGTCGTCGGCCACCCTTGCAATGGCCGAGACCGAAGCGTAAAGCTCTTCGCGGTCCATCGAGTCGCCCAGGATAGTGTGCGTAAGCAGGATGACGGCACGCCCGTCTTCGCCTATCGCCATCCCGAACCCGCCAAGCATCAGCTTCAGGTTATAGGTGAGCAGAAACCGCATCAGCTCATCGGTCACTTCCACATCGACGACCACGTAGGAGAAGACCTCCACCCCCGCTTTGCTGTCCCCGATGGGAAATACTCGCAGATAGACGAAGGTCGAGCCTTCCTGAAGCACCAGCGAGTCATCCAGCACCTTGACGTTCACTTCGCCAAACAGGGAGTTAAGATAACCGCGCGTCTTGTCGTAAACTTTTCTGTGGGCTTCGGTCTTTAATTCCATCGTTCTCACCACGGCGAAGAGTGAGCGGCGCCTGTATCAATTCGCGTAAAGCTCGACTGCGCCGCCTTGGATGCGGATGGTTATCTCCGCTCGCGCGTTAAGCGAGCGCCGGTCTATATTCAGCCTCGTAAAAGGTATGACTATGGCCTCCTGCCACAATCTTTCGAGCTGAGCGATGCTCTTGTGCTCCTGGGCGAGCCGCTCGGCGAAGTATGAGGCGAGTTTCGAGTCCAGGTTTATAACGACCGGCTGCGCC
>DASTET010000174.1:0-6605 GCA_035709445.1 Blastocatellia bacterium
GAGCCGGAGACTGACAAGAATAATTTCGCGCCGAGAATCGGTTTCGCATGGGCGCCGGATTTCCAGGATGGCTGGCTCCACACTATCTTCGGAAATGCCGGACAGTCCTCGATAAGGGCCGGTTTCAGCCTCGCCTATGACGTGCTGTTCCAGAACCTCGTGCTCCTGCAACTGCCGCCGCAGCTTCAGCAGGAGATCAACGCCATAGACGGGAACGGCGGCCCGTTCGGCACGGCAAACAACTTCCTCGAAAACGGCGGCATCCCGGCGGGAGTAGTCCCGTCCGAGTTCTTCACCGACCGCGATCTGGCCCGCGCCTTTACGAGCAGCATCATTCTCGATACCGAGACGCCGTACACGATGGCCTGGTCGCTCACCTATCAGCGCGAGGTCGCGCAGAACTGGTCGCTTGAGCTGCGCTATCTGGGCAACCGCGCGCTCAACCTCTACGTGCAGTCACAGCTCAACCCGGGACGCCCGCCCGGGTTCAATCTGCCGACCTTCCTGAGCACCTCGGAGATACCGAGCGCGTCGGTGCTTAGAAACCTGCCGACGCGCCAGGACTTCCTCGATGCCCGAGGGCGTCTGCTTGCGCCGCTAGGCTTCGGCTCGGCGCTTACCGGCTTCCCTGCCCAGGGCAGCTCGACATACCACGGCGGCTCGATCAATGTGAAGCGGCGTTTGACATCGGGCTTCTCAATCGACGCCTCTTACACCTACAGCAAGACCATCGACAACATAACCAACGAGCTGTTTTCGAGCCTCGTCAATCCTCGTCGGCCTCAGGACAACCTGAACCTCAACAACGAGCGGGCCGAGTCGGTGCTGAGCCGTCCGCACAGGCTGGCAATCGGCTGGATATGGGAAGTTCCGTTCTACCGCGACAGGGGAGGCTTCCTCGGCCAGCTGCTCGGCAACTGGCAGGTCAGCGGCATCTATCAGGCCGAAAGCGGTCAGCTCGTCGACGCGCTGAGCTTCAACGATGCCAACGGCAACCTCGACACCGCAGGCGACCGCACTGTGCTCAACCCGAACGGCGACCTCTCAAGAGGTACGGACGTCAACTGGATCACGAGGACGGGCCAGATAGTGCCGAACGGCGGCGCTCCGTCCTCGGAGGTTGTGGGATACGTCGCAGCCGATCCGGGCGCGGGGTTCGTCTTTGCCGACGTAGGCACGGTCGCAACCGCCGGTCGCAACCTGATTCGCGCTCCGGGCATCAACAACTGGGACCTGGCGATCTTCAAGCGGTTCCCGATCACGGAGAGCCATCGTCTCGAGTTCCGCGCAGAGATGTTCAATGCGTTCAACCATCCTCAGTTTGTCATTGACGATCCCTTTGCGCTGGACTATGTGAATGTCAGAAGCGCCAACTTCCAGAACAAGCGGCTGTTCAGCGGCAACCCGTTCGGCTCGCTTCCCTCATTCGGCTTGATCACCAATCCGATAGCGGGGGGCAATCCGAGGGTCATCCAGATGGTGCTGAGATACAGCTTCTAGCTGACAGTAGTCTGGAACCAGCAGAGGGGAGAGCCGAGTCGGCTCTCCCCTTTTTTCGTGCTCGCCT
This sequence comes from Blastocatellia bacterium, assembly GCA_035709445.1. Lineage (GTDB taxonomy): Bacteria > Acidobacteriota > Blastocatellia > UBA7656 > UBA7656 > DASTET01. The sequence continues at coordinate 1,568 of DASTET010000174.1, forward strand.
TCGCGTAGGAATGGTATCAGCGTCGGTCGGAAGACTTGTTGAGCTTCTCGGCGTTTTTCTTGACGTTTTGACTCATGTAGATGATGCCCGCCAGATCCTGTCCGGCCCTGCTCGAAAGCTCGACGTCGATGACGGAGGGGTTCTGAAAGAGCGGGTTGCTCACAAAGCTCATGATCAGATCGTCGAGGGCATGAAGCGACTCCATAAGCTGCTCGCTGTTGGCGGCCTCGATCTTCTGCGCGGGCTTGCCCTCGACATCGGGCATAGCCAGGTTGGTCTTCAACCGCTTCGCGCGCTTGTTTATCTCGCTGAGCGTATCTGATATGAGCTTGTAGTCGGGCGACTTGCTCGCAGAGAGAGCGCGCATCGTCTCATTGTTTATGTGTTGAATCTGTTCGAAGTCCTCTTTGATCTGCACGAGCAGCAACCGCCGCTCCTTCTCGTCGAGCTTCTTCCCATTTTTTCCGAGCATCTTGAGCTGCATTTCGCGCTGGTATAGTTCGTTATCGCGGGCCTTGGCTGCTGCGCTGGTGCTTCTTGAGGGGCCGCGTTGAGCGGAGGCTGGCGCGGATAATACAAGAATTAAAGCTGCCGGTAACAAAACGATAGACAGCCTTCGAAATGTGCAGATGCGGTAGTCATCCATAACATTCCCCCATAATCGAGCCTCTTTTGAGTGTGGGGCGAGTATATGCCTATCGGTTGAAGATCACAAGCGGCAATTTCACCCCGTTCCGTGACCGGGCATCGGGTGGAGCGGCCAGAAGAAGGGCACAACAAACAGGACGAGCAATACGAGGATCACCGTGAGCAGCAGGCCGGTCTTCAAAAAATCTCTGAATCTGTACTTGCCCGGACCATAGACCAGTATGCAGGAGGGTTCGAAAGGGGTTATGAACGAGACCGAGGCGGCAAGCATTATGGCGATTGCGAAGGTCCGCTCGTTTACTCCGAGCCGCTGGGCCGTCTCAAGCGCTACGGGGAGCACAACCAGGGCCGCCGCCGCATTCGACATGGGCTGGGTCAATACGACCGTCAGCAGAAAAAAACCGCCGAGAATCAATAAGACCCCGTAAGGGTCGGACATCTGCGATACGATAGGGTTGAGACCATCGACTATCGTTCTGGCCAGAAACTCCGCGGCCCCCGTCTTGCTCATCGCCGTCCCGAACGCCGTCATCCCGCCGATCAGTATTATGAGCCGCCAGTCGATGAACTCGTATGCCTCATCGGGCGTTATGCAGCGAAACAGCACCGTGAGCACTGCGGCGCCGAGAAATGCTATCGACAGCGGAAGCCATCCTATGGCGCCGATTATTATGGCAGACGAGAAGAAAGCGAGCGTATAAAGCCCCTTGCTCTTGCGATACGGAACGGGTTGAAACTCTTCGAGTATCCACAGGTCGGGCTCGCGGCGGAGCCCTTCGAGCCGGTCGGCAGGCCCCTGCACAAGCAGCAGGTCGCCCACCCGCAAACGTATCCGCCCGACTTTTTCTCGAAGCGACTGCCCGTGACGATAGATCGCAAGCGCGGTCATACCGTACCGCGCGCGGAAGTTCGCCTCCTTGAGCGTCTGCCCTATAAGGTCGGATTGCGGGGTGACCAGCAGCTCTACGACCTTGATATCGTCGCTTTGAAGGTCCTTGTCGCCGACTTTGATGTCCGCGAGGATCTCTATCCCGGCGGTCTCTTTCACTTTTATCAGGTCTTCGACCTTGCCCTCGACGAGCAACACGTCGCCCGCCCCGATCTCGGTCCTGGCGTTCGGCAGGAACTTCTGGGGCCCGCGTATGACCTCAAGCACGCGAAAGTCCATTTTTGACAGGTCGGACTCGAATATCTTCTGCCCAACCAGAGAGGAATCCTTCATGACGACTATCTCGCTGAGGTACTCGCGAATCGCGTACTCTTCGGTGAGGCTCTCGTCCCTGTTATCGGGGAGCAACCGCTTGCCGATGACCATCATGTAGGCGATGCCTATGACGACTATCATCAGCCCAACCGGGGTCACTTCGAATAAGCCGAGCGGCTGCATGCCGGCGTTCGATATAAAGCCGCTTACGGCGACGTTGGTCGAGGTGCCTATCAGCGTGCAGGTGCCGCCGAGAATCGAAGCGAACGCCACGGGCATAAGCAACTTCGAAGCGCTTATGTTCGACTGTTTGGCCACGCCCATCACGGGCGGGGCGAATACGGCCGTCACGGTAGTATTGTTCATGAAGGCCGACGTGCTGCTGACTATAGCCATCACTGCGAACAGGAGCCGGTTTTCGCTGCCGCTCGCGATGCTGTGAAGCCGGCTTCCCACCGCGTCCATGACGCCGCTTCGCTGGAGCGCGCCGCTTATGACGAAGATCGCGCCGAGTATGATGATGATATCGTTGCTGAACCCGGCGAAGGCTTCCGTGGGCGTGAGGATACCCGACACCACCAGCATCATAAGCAACATCAAGGTGATGATGTCTACGGAAATCTTCTCCATCGCGAAGAGCATGATGGAGAGCGCGAGCAATCCCAGCACTATGGCTATCTGCATATTCGAATCGTCCTCAGGCGGTCCTTACCTGCGCGTGCGTAAACGGCGGCGTTATTTTCTCCCGCCCTGCGCCGCTCTATTTATCGCCGCAGCCATCTCGCTCATCATCTGGGCTTCGGAGAGCGCATCCCACCCGTGGCCTTTACCCGGCCCGTAGATGATCTTTCCTTCATAAGGGGGATCGGCTTTCGAGAGAGACTGGTCGAGGAGATGCACCGCGTTGTTGAGAAAGAACTCGTCCGCTTCGCCTACCCAGATGTGTATCTTGCCGCGCAGCTTCGGCCCGAGCGTCTTCCAGTTCTGTTCCATGACAAGCCGCAGGTCATACTTTTTCCAGTGCTCTGCGGCCTGGCGATTGATCCTTCCGCTCTTCGGGTCCCACAGCGGGACAGGGCGGCCATCTTCGCCGCGCGGGCCGTAGGTCGCATTCCACGCGCCCCACTGGCCTCCCGACATGGCGTAGCTGTCGCCCTGTCCTAAAACGTTCTCCATCTGGCATTCGTGCCGGATCGTGAAGCGAGTGTCGCCGTTCAGATTGCGCATGCCGGGCCGGTCGAACCCGTGGCGGTTCACATAAGCGTTCTCGTCACTGTAGATGTCTATGAGCTGGAGCGCGCGAAAATCGACGCCGTCGGGATAGCCCGACCATGTGCCGTTGAAGAAGTCTGGATAAAAGACCTGTAGCGCTAACGAAACCCAGCCGCCCGTCGATCCGCCTTCGAGCACGCGGGCATACGGCTGGCCGATGGCGCGAAACTGCTTTTCGACATGCGGTATCAGCTCCCGCGTGATCGCATCGCCATACGGCCCGTTATTTGCCGAGTTCACCTGATAGCAATCGCCAAAAGGCCCGTCGCCGTCGAGACGCAATAAAAGCATCCTCGGCGTGTCATCGGCGAGCCACATCCGGCGAAACTGCGTGCCCTGGGCCATCATGCGCCCGGCGTTCGTGTATGAAGCGCCGTAGCCGCCTATGCTCACTCGCAACGGGTAACGACGATCAGACTCGCTCGAATACCCTCTGGGAAGTATCACGCCTGCGCGCAGGTATATCGGCCTGCCGTGAAACGCGCTGAGCAGCCGTGACTCGATCTTCACATACTTGACGTACTCAGTATCGGCGGGCATCTGCTCGGACGCCACTTTCCGCGTGAGGGTGATCCTTACCTTGCCGCCTTGAGCCGGGTCGATCCTCAATCTTTGAACATCACTGTAGAGGTTTTCCGGCGCATTCAAAGATTTCACATCTATGTTTGAATCGAATAAAGCCTGAACGAAGTACTCGCCCGCCGCGATCTTCGACAGGCTCTCTACCGGAAACGCAACGGCCGTTTGATCTATTATTTCAACCTTGCCCGGCGCAAACCCTCTCACGTCGCGCGCCGCGACCGGCGGCGCATCGAGCCCGGTTTCGCCCACTGCGAGGCGAGGCTCCGGCGCGTTCTTCGGGTTTAAGATGACGAACAGCCGCCCGTTTTGAGGGCCGGAAACCAGCCCTTCGGCGATAGAGACTTCGAATGCGATCGGGGCCGCCTGCTCTGTGCGCGCCGGTCCGTAAGCGAGCGCCACAAGCGCCAACATAAACAAAGCTCTCTTCATTACCATATCCTCGCAGGGGTCGGGATTCGGGGGTCGGGGGTCAGGGTTAGTTGGCTGATAATCACTATACCGATAATTAAGGGTTCAGCATTCAACGAGCTAATGACAATGAAGCCCTGACCCCCGACCTCTGACGCCCGATCCCTGATTCATTCGGTGCGGACAAGGCTGCCAGGGTCGAGCGAGTCGAGCAGCGCCCTGCGCGCGCTTTCGACCTGGTCTGACTCTTTTGATTCTATGGTGATTTTCACCCGGTATTCGTCGCTCGTAAAATTCGGATAAGAACCGATCTCGACGCCGGGGTGATTTGCCGCGACATCATTCAGGCGCGGGGCGATATCGAACTCGTCTTCGCGCGTATAGATGGCGGCGGTGTAGAAAGGCTCGGCGCGGAAAAGCTCTCTTATAGCTTCGAACTTGCTGCGAAACAGTTCAGGCACCCCCGGCAGTATGAAGACGTTCTCGGTGGCGAGCACAGGCCATCGCAGCCCTGTTTCGCTGATCAGCCTCGAACCTGCAGGCATATCGGCCATTCTGAGCCTCGTCTCGTCGGCCTCATCGCCGAAGTAGCCGCGTATCATCCCGGCAAGTCCCGGGTCGCGCACAACCTCCCGGCCAAAGGCGCGGGCGATGCCTTCGATAGTCAGGTCGTCGTGCGTCGGGCCGACCCCGCCTGACGTGAAGACGTAATCGAACTTTGCGGCGCACTCGCTCACAGCGCGCGCGATCTCGTCGAGGTCGTCAGGGATAATCTCGATGCGTCTGAGCATAACTCCGAGCCGGTAGAGCTCGCCAATGAGAAAGCTCGCATTCTTATCCTCGGATTTGCCCGTAAGAATCTCGTTGCCGATCACAACGATGGCCGCCGTCTTCTGTCGCATAGCAGATATATTAAGTCTAGCG
>DASTET010000175.1:0-11364 GCA_035709445.1 Blastocatellia bacterium
GATGCTCTCGAGCATCGAGCGCCGCTCGTCAGGCGAGTTCGGGATATATCTCATGTTCGATTACTTCTCCGAAGCTTCTTCCTTTATATAGTCTTCGTATTCGGCGGATGTGAGCAGGCCATCGACCTGGGCCGGGTTGTCGAGCTTTATGACGATCATCCAGCCTTTGCCGTACGGGTCCTGGTTGACCAGTTCGGGAGAGTCGTTGAGCGTCTCGTTGACTGCTGTTACTGTTCCGACGAGCGGCATGTATATCTCGCTTACGGCCTTGACGCTCTCGACCGAGCCGAACGCTTCGGAGGTTTCGAACTTGTCGCCGACCTTCGGCAGCTCGACATAGACGACATCGCCGAGTTGCTGCTGCGCGTGGTCGGTTATGCCGACTGTAGCCTGGTCCCCATTGACTCTTACCCATTCATGATCTTTGGTGTAGCTGAGATCTTCAGGCGTATTTGCCATCTTCTTTTTCCCTCTCTCGGTGGTTAATCAAATTTCCTCTCTCGTTTATAGAAAGGCGTTTCGACTACGCGGGTCGGAATCTCGCGACCGCGAACGCCCACAAAAAAGTCAGTCCCCGTTGCCGTGTGCTCTATCGGAAGGTAGGCAAACCCTATGTTCTTCTTCAAGTAGGGCGCGGGGCTTCCCGATGTCACATGCCCGATCTTCTCTCCACCCAGGATGGCCGGATAGCCGTCGCGGGCCGGGGCGCGGTCCATCACTACGAAGCCGACCAGCTTGCGCTTGAGCCCTTCTCGCTTCTGCTGTTCGATCGCCGCGCGACCCACGAAATCGCCCTTAGCGAGCTTGACGATCCAGCCGAGCCCCGCTTCGAGCGGGGTGGTCGTCTCGTCCATATCGTTGCCCCACAGACGATAGCCCGCCTCAAGCCTGGTCGTGTTTCGCGCCGCAAGCCCGCAGGGGATAAGCCCCCGGTCGTGGCCCGTCACTAGCAGTCGGTTCCAGAGGCGGAGCGCGTCAGCCGGGTTGCAGAAAATCTCGAACCCATCTTCGCCCGTATAGCCCGTGCGCGAAACGCGACAATCTACGCCGTCGACCATGACTCGCTGAGACCAGTAATAAGGGATGTGATCGAGCATGTGATCGGTCAGGTCTTGCAGAATCCTTTCGGCGCGCGGCCCCTGAAGCGCCATCAGCGCATAAGCCGCGCTCACATCATGGACTTCCGCATCGCCGGAACCGGCATGCTGCTTTATCCACGCGTAAGCCTTCTCGGTATTCGAGGCGTTGACGACCATCATGAAATACTCTGAGTTGATACGGTAGACGATGAGGTCATCAATGATGCCCCCGTTCTCCGCGGTCAGGGCGGAATACTGCGCCTGGTTATCGGCCAGCTTCGATACGTCGTTGGTCGTAAGCTTCTGCACCAGATCGAGCGCCCCCCTGCCCGTCACTTCGATCTCTCCCATGTGCGAGACATCGAACAACCCGGCCGCTTCGCGCACAGCCATATGTTCCTGGACGGACCCGGTGTACTGTACGGGCATCTCCCAGCCGACGAAGTCGATCATTCGTGCGCCTATCGAGACGTGCGCTTGATATAACGGTGTGCGCTTAAGCATCGCAATCCCTCATCAGGTTTTCAGTCATCGGCCCTTAGCGCATGGCTTCATGCATCGTTGATGACCGAGAACTGAGGCACATAATCGAGATTAGCCATATGATAGAGAACTGGCAAGCTAACATACGCGATTTTACAGAGTCAAGCTTGGCGCCCGCACCCGGCTTGCGCGCTTGCTATCGTTATGGGAAACTTTCTGCTTCGCAAACCGCTGATATACATCGCAATAAGTACAGGGAAGTTGCAATGCACGCTCTCGCTCATCTGGCCCAGATCACCAACGCCGAGCTGGTGGGAGACCCCGCCGCAGTGATACGCCGCGCGCGACCGTTTGAGGAGGCTCAGGAAGGCGACATCACTTTTGCCGCAGATGCGGCTTACAGGGCGCGAATCGATCAGTCGGCTGCGACGGCCATAATCGTCGCACCTCCCGTTGAGACTACTGACAAGAACCTGCTTGTCACCCCGAACCCGAAGCTCGCTTTTGCCCGCGTGGTCGAGTCGCTCCACAAAACGGCCTACACCCCGCTCGGCGTAAGCGACGACCTAGCAATAGGGCAGGGAAGCGTGCTCGGACAAGACCTCTCCGTCCGCGCGCGCGTGACGGTCGGTCGCAACACTATCATCGGCGACCGCGTCACGCTCCATCCGGGGGTTGTAATCGGCGACTGGTGTCATATAGGCGATGACACCGTGATTCACGCGAACGTTTCGATTTATGATCACTGCCAGATCGGGAGCCGCGTTATCATTCACGCGGGAACCGTGATAGGGGCTGACGGCTTCAGCTTCGTCCCGGACGAGCAGGGCCGGCAGGTGAAGCTGCTTCAGATCGGGCGCGTGCGTATAGGAGACGATTGTGAGATCGGCGCAAACTGCGCGATAGACCGCGCGGGGTTTGGCGACACCGTGCTCGGTCGCGGAGTCAAGCTCGACAACTTCATACAGGTCGGACACAATACCGAGATAGGCGAGGACACTGTCGTCGCCGCGCTGACAGGTTTTTCGGGCGGCACGCGCGTCGGCCGGCGTTGCGTCATCGCCGGGCAGGTAGGAACCAAACAGCACATAGAGATTGGCGACGAAGCCGTCATCACTGCAAAGACGGCGGTGATAAAAGACGTAAAACCGGGTGCGGTGATGGGCGGTATGATACCCGCGCAGGGCTACAATGCTTGGCGGCGCTCGCAGGTGCTATACTCGAAGCTTCCCGAGATAGTCGAGCGGCTGAAGCGGTTGGAGAACAAGATAAAAGACCGCGCCAGCGACGACGCGGACAGCGAGTAATGGTCTTAAAAGAATATGGAAACACTGCTTGACATAACACAGATTCAAGCGATCCTGCCGCACCGTTATCCATTTCTGCTGGTCGATAAGATTATCGACTATGATCCGGGCAAGCGGGTGACAGGCATAAAGAACGTCACGCTGAACGAGCCGTTCTTTGCGGGGCACTTTCCCGGCGCGCCCGTCATGCCGGGAGTGCTTATCATCGAAGCGATGGCGCAGACTGCGGGAGTCTTGATGCTTGCCAGCCTTCCCGACCGCGAATCGAAGCTGGTCTTCTTCACAGGAATCGATGAAGCGAAATTCCGTCGCCCGGTCGTGCCCGGCGATCAGTTGCGGCTTGAGCTTACGGTGCTCCGTCTCCGCCCCCGGTATATAAAGCTGCGAGGCGAAGCCTACGTCGATAGCCATCTGGTCGCCGAAGCCCTCATATCGTCGTCGCTCGTCGAACGCAGCCTGGTCGAGCGCGGCGATGCGGTCAATCACGCCGCGTTCTCGCCGGTCGAAAAGTAACTGGAGGAGACCGCAGCCAGGTGTCTATTCATCCGACAGCTATCATCAGTCCGAAGGCCGAGATCGGACAGGATGTCACGATAGGCCCCTACTCGGTCATAGGCGATGATGTCATACTGCACGACAACGTTCGCGTGGCGAGCCACTGCGTCATAGAGGGGCCGTCTGAGTTCGGCAGCGGCTCTCTCTTTTTCCCATTCGTTTCGGCTGGCCAGGCCCCGCCGGACCTGAAGTACAAAGGAGAGCGGACCTGGCTCAGGGCGGGCGAGCGAAACACGTTCCGCGAGTTTGCGACGCTGCATCGCGGGACAGAAGGCGGCGGCGGAGTGACCGAGATCGGCTCGGATAACCTCTTTATGCCGCAATCGCACGTCGCGCACGACTCCCGCGTAGGCTCTCATGTCATCTTTGCGAACGGGGCCTCGCTCGCAGGCCACGTGATCGTAGAAGACTACGCGACGCTCGGCGCGTACTCGGGCGTCCACCAGTTTTGCCGAGTGGGCCGCCACGCCTTTATAGGCGCGCACTCGGTCGTAGTAAAAGACGCGCTCCCGTTTGCGCGGACGGTCGGAAATCATGCCCGCTGCTACGGGCAGAACACTCTGGGGCTGCGCCGTCGCGGTTTTTCCGAAGACGAGATACGCCGAATATCGAAAGCCTTTCGTACCTTGCTCGCCGCAAAGCTCAACACCACGCAGGCGCTCGAAGTCATTAAGCGAGAGCTGAGCGGCTGGCCCGAGATCGACTATCTCATCGAATTCATCGAAACCAGCGGTCGAGGAGTCACCAAATGAGTCTAGCGAGTCTAGCGCGTCAGGAACAGTCTGGCGAGTCTAGAGCGTCTAGCGCGTCTGGCGAGTCCCGCTATTGACGGTTGTGATTACTTTGCATTATCTGGTTCAAGCGATGTCTGTCTTTAGAGCGACGCGCTAGACTCTCGACTCGTCAGACTCGCCAGACTGTTTATGAAGTATGGATTGATAGCAGGCAACGGGCGGTTTCCGTTCCTCGTCATCGAGGGAGCGCAGGCCCGTGGAGTCGATATGGTCGTTGCGGCCATCAAGGAGGAGACCGCGCCTGAGATAGAACAGCAGGGCGTGAAGGTCGAATGGATGGGCGTGGGGCAGCTAGGCCGTCTGGTACGATTCTTCAAAAGAGAGCATGTCACGCACGCTATCATGGCAGGGCAGGTCAAGCACCATCAGATATTCCGGCTGAACGCGCTGCCGGACCTGCGAATGGTCAGGCTGCTTGCGAGGCTGTCGACAAAGAATACCGGGAGCCTCATCAGCGCGGTTGCAGACGAGCTTGCGCGCGAAGGCATAATATTGATCGATTCGACGACTTTTCTCGAACCGTTGCTCGCGCGCGAGGGTGTGATGACGCGCCGCGCGCCCTCCAAAGATGAGCTTGCCGACATAGAATACGGGCTTGCCGTAGCGCGCGAGATAGCCCGGCTCGACCTTGGGCAGACTATAGCGGTCAAGGACCGCGCGGTCGTCGCCGTCGAAGCTATGGAGGGGACCGATGCCGTGATCGCTCGCGCGGGCGAGATAACGCGCGGTCGCCCGTTTGTGGTGGTCAAGGTCGCAAGACCCGACCAGGACATGCGATTCGACGTGCCGGTCATAGGTGTCCCGACTATCGAGAACATGGCGAGCGCAGGCGCCACGGCCATCTGCGTGACCGCCGGTAAGACCCTCCTTTTTGATAAAGAAGACTTAATCGCCCTTGCCGATAAGCACCGAATATCGCTCCTGGGAGTCCTCAAAGAGTCTGGCGAGTGAAAGACAGTATAGCGAGTCGTGAGCCTAGCGAGTCTAGCGAGTCGCTTAAAGAGAGACATCGCTTGATCAGGTTATTGCCGGTAATCAGCACAGTCAGGAGCGGGACGCGCCAGACTCGCGACTCGCTAGACTCGCCAGACTCTTCCCGACTCGCTAGACTCGCCAGACTCATAGTATAATCTGCGATCCAGGGCATGGACATGAAGAATAATCCGAGCGAGTTTGATCCTGAGAGCGCAATAATAGATGCTGAGCTGCTGGTAAAGTACCGCATGCTCAACCGTGCGGTTGAGACGCTTGAGCGCGCCATAGACAGCGCGCCCCGGCACGTCGGTCTTCGGGAGAAGCTGCGCGAGATACTGATCGATGCGGGCCGCCGCGATCAGGCCGCGCAGCAGTGCCTCGCGCTTGCAAGCCTCCACATATCGGCGGGCGATCTTGAGCGCGCAAACGAGCGGCTGCTCGAAGCGAAACGGCTCGACCCGCGTGTCTCTGTCACGGGCCAGTTGCGCGATACGACTCGCCGCTCCGAGCCCTACGCCGAAAGACCTGGCTCGCGCGCGCAAAAAGTGCTCTACAGCCAGCTTGCCGACATAAACCTTTTCGACATCATACAGATTCTCGAAAACAGCCGTCTGACCGGCGCGCTGGTGATCCAAAGCTCGGCTTCCGAAGGCGAGATATATTTCAGCGAAGGCCAGATTGTAGGGTCAAAATCCGGGCTCGATACCGGGGTGAAGGCGCTCAGCAAGCTTACGGGCGCCGTCGACGGGACCTGCGAGTTCGAGAAGTCTACGGGGCAGTACGAGCGGACCATCCAGTCGACCAGCAACACCGCGCTTATACTCGACCTGCTGCGGGCCAAAGACGAGGAAGATTACGGCCTGGGCACACTCGATTCCGTACAGTAACCTGAAAAACGAGACGACGAATGATCGGAGCCACTATTGTCCCGACCATTCGTCGTGTTTGTTTCTGAGGTTTGCTACGGTTTTTGCCCGGGAGGCTTTTGCTGAGCCGGGGCCGCCGCGCCGGGGACCGGATACGCCTTGTTATACTCGTTGATAAAGTCCTGCGTTACATCCGCGCGCGTGTCGTACCAGATGACGGTGTTTGATTGCAGAGCGTTGGCCAGATCGATCATAAAGACGATCCCCCGGCGCTTGGTGTACTCTTCGGCGAACTTGGCCAGCTTTTGACTTACCGGCTCAAGCGCCTGGTTTCGCGCCCGGTTGCCGTCGGCTTGCAGGTCTTCGGCCTTGCGCTGGTACTCGCGCTTCATGGTCTCGACCTGCTCGGTCATCTCGGCAACCCTGGCAGGCGTCAGCGTGCTGCCCTGAGTCTTTATAGTCGTTTCGAGCGCGTTGATACGATCCGCAAGGCTCTGGACTTCTTTTATGCGAGGCTCGAACTGGCGATTCAGTTCTTCGATCTTCGCGCGAAACTCACCGATCTTTTCTTGAAAAGCACTCGTGTTGATAACGGCCACCTTGCCGTTAGGAAGCAGCGCCGGAGCGCCCGCCTGCGTGGCGGGGGCCGACACTTGCTGGGCCGATGCAGACGACGCGACCGCCATAAGCGCGAAGGCTGCCAGTGATAATTTAAACAGCTTCATCGGTAGCTCCTCTCGCTTCAGTTATTCGGCTTGCCCGGCGTCTTTGGCGCTGCCGACTGCGGGGCCGGCGCGGCTGTCGGGACAGGGTTGGCCCTGTTGTATTCGTTTATAAAATCCTGGGTGATGTCCGTGCCGGGGTTCCAGTAGGCGAGCGAGCCTGTCTGCGCCGCTCCGGCGAGGTTGAAGACCACCACTATTCCGCGCTGCTGCGCGTACTTCTGAAGGTACTGAAAGAGCTTGTCGCGGACAGGCTTTGTCGCGGCATCGACGGCCTTGTCGTAATCGGCCCTCGCATCTTCGAGGTCTCGCTCGAGATTCTTCTTGCCGCGCTGGTACTCATCCTGCATCTGTTGGAGCCTTTCCTGAGTCAGGGTCGATGCCTGCGTGCGTATATTGTTTTCGAGCTGGGTGAGCTGAGTCTGCTGAGCTTGAATCTTCTGAGAGCGGTCCTTGAACTGGTTATCGACCTGATCATATTTCTGTTTCAGCTCGCCGATTTGAGCGGGGAAGGCGGTCGTGTTGATGACCGCAACCTTGCCGTCCGGGATTGTGCCTGCGGCGCCCGCAGGCGGCGTGGTCTGCTGCGGTGTAGCCTGCGCAAAAGCGCTTATCGCTGCCACTGCCAGTACTATCGCTGAGAGCGCAGCAAACTTGATCTTTGACATAACTGCTCCTGTTGTATTTGGGATCGAGACTGGCTGACTGTACCCGTCAGCCCCTGCCTGAGAAAAAGCCATTATAACAGCACCCCATCACCGTATGGAAGGGAGTGGCGCTCGGCCACCCCCTTTATATCAGAAGGTGCGCCCGACCGAGAAGCGGATTGCTCGCTTCTCTTCTATGAAGAATGGATTGTCGTTCCTCGCGTTCGGGTTATAGGCGAATATCAAACGGAACGGAACGTTTATGACCGGCACCTGAACGCGCAGCTCGCCTCCCATGCTGTAGCGATAGTTATCGAACAGCCCGTCGACCGATTCAGAGATGGCGACGCGAGTCACTGTCTGCTGCTCGCCCCGTATGATGACGGTCTTGAAGCCGGGCGGGAGCTGCCCCGGTGGGGTCTCCGGCGTCGTCGCCCTGTCGATCTCGCGCTGTGTCGCCCTCTGCCCTCGCGGGTTGAGCGTGACAAATCCGAGGATCGAATTCGGCACGAACTCGCTTCGAATGAACTGATCATCGAGCGTGCGCAGGTTGAAGACCGAGCCGATATCGAAGAACGGAGCGAAAGCCACCGGACCGAAGAGCGGTATGCGGTACTCGACATTGAACAGGATTTGAGTATCGCCGCCGATGAATGTGAGGCTCTCGTTTACGCCCGGTATCGGAGCGTCCTGGAACTCGAATTCGTCGAGCACGCCGGGCGCTATGCTGTTAGTAGTCGCGCTGTTGGGCGGTCGCACCTTCAATCGCCTTCCCGAAGCATCCAAGGCGAAGACTTCCTGGGTTGTGCGGGTCGTGCGGACCGGGGCGGTCGGAGCGATGCCGCGTATGTTGTAGCCGCGAATCGTCTCCTCGCCGCCGAGGAAGAACCGCGAAAAGAGAGGAGACCCGCCCACAAACGAGAGCGAGTTGGACTGGAACCGTTCCCCGTACGGGCTTATGTGCCCGAACAGGGCGCGGAACCCGAAGGTCCTCGTCTTGCCCGGCTCCTGCCGCGCCGTGGCCTCTCGCCCGGCAAAGAGCGGGCGGAAGAATTTGAACTCGATCACCGGCTCTATAGTGTTTACCTTGCCGCCGAGTATCCCGCCCGAAAGCGACGCGCCGAGCGTGAGCGACTGACCGTTCGTCGGATCGAGCGACGAGTTCAGCGTGTTATAGACTATGGTCGGCGTTATCTTTGACTGAGTGACCCCGCTCTGTCGGAACGTGACATTGATATCGTTTGAGGGGTCGCTGTCGCGGTTGACCTCAGGGTCTATGATGTTGGTCGTGCTGAACGAATATGAGAGGCCAAGCCTTACGAAACGGCCCATGCGGAACCGGCGCGCAAAATAGCTTAGCGGAGCCGACGCCGAGACCGACGCGCCGGTCGTCTTCTGCGTGAAGAGCGACTGACCGCTGAAGTTGCCGAACAGGTTCTGGGTCGTCAGCGTGCCGAAGCCCTGCCCGAAGAACTGGTAGTCCTGATAAAACACGTTGAAGCCGAGGCTGATCGGGCGGCCCTTCACGTAAGGCTCGGTAAATCCGAACGAGAGAATCTTCTGACGGTTCCCCGCCGCTATCGCGAACGAGAGCGACTCGCCGTATCCGAGCAGGTTGTTTGTCGAATAGTCTATTCCGATAAACGATCCGCCTAACCCCGATACGCCGCCGGTGAAGCTTATCTGCTGGCGACCCTTCTCCTGCACCTTGAGCGTGATGTCGACCTGCCCCTCGCGGTCGTTTGTGTTTATCGTGGCGTCTTCTTCCTTCACCTGTTCGAAATAGCCTAGCTGGTTCAGACGGAGCAGGCTCAGGTCCCAAAGCTGCTGGTTGTAGCGCTCGCCTTCGTTCAACAGCACCTCGCGGCGCAGGACGTTATCGCGCGTGAAAGAGTTGCCTATAAACTCCAGCCGGCGGAGCGAGTATTGCTTGCCCTCTTCCACGATGAAGGTGATGTCGGCGATCCCTTTTGTCGGGTCTGCCGGGTCGTCTTTGAACTCTATGCTGGGCGCGGCGTTGAACTGGATGTAGCCGCGCGTGCCGTAGACCTTCTTCAGGTTTTCGAGCCCCTTCTGCACGACGGTGTAGCCGCGAACTATGTCGCCCGGTTTTATATTTAGTATCGTCTTTATATCATCGGCGGTGAACTCGGTGTTGTCTTCGACCTTGATCTCACCGGCGCGGTACTGTTTGCCTTCATCTATGGGGATGATGATCTTCAGCCCCTGCCCTTTATGGCCGAAGATGGGGATCCAGGTCCCGACGCGGCCCACCTCTTCGACTCGCGGTTCGCCAAACCGCGCGCGCAGGTATCCGCTGTCGGCATATACGAGCACGCGGAGCCGGTCGAGGTCCGCAAGCAGCTTCTCTTTATGATAAATGTCCTTCGACGTGAAGGTGGTAAATAATCCGAGCTGTTTTACGAGCTTCATATTGTCTCGAAGGTGCTCGTCGGAATAGACCTGATTGCCTTCGAATTCGATGTCGGCCACGCGGAAGCGGGGGCCTTCTTCGATCTTGAATGTGAGCCCCACGGCAGTGGCCGATATCTCTTCGATGACCGGCTCGACCTTCGCCTCGGGCCGCCCCTCGTTGGCCAGAAGCTCCTTGATCACGGCGGCGGCGCGGCGAGCCTTGACCGGATCATACTGGGACTCTTTCGAAAGCCCGACCTGTCTCTTGCGGAACTCTTCGAGTACGGTCGACTGCTGTACCGATTTCAAGCCTTCGTACTTGATATCGAGAAGCAGAGGCCATTCGCGCACGTCGAAAGTAATGATCTTTCCCCCGCGCGCGCCGGGCTCGGCAAAGACCTTCACGTCTTCAAAGTGGCCCTGGGCGTAAAGCGCGCGGACATCCCGGTCGAGCTGAGTGGGATTGTAAGGATCGCCCTCGCGCGTGCCTATCCATATCTTGATAGTCGATTCCGGGATGCGGCGGTTGCCGCGAACCAGAACCTGTTCTACGGTTTCCTGCATCTTGCCCGCATTCGCGGTCGCGCCCCTGAGCGCGACAAGCCCGGAGGTTGGCATGCTTGATGCCGCTGTTACCAGTACTGCTATTAGGCAAACGACTCGCTTACTCATAAATGTATGGCACACTCCCTGGAATGCAGAGTTGATGTGGTTCGTCCTGCTTTCACTGATATTGAGCTGAGCCAGCTTGTAAACATCGAGAAGCCGCCAGGCATACCGCTTGGCCGCAGAACGGGCGACGCTAAAAGCTGCTCATCCCGTCACTATCAGCCGGGCACATCGGCTTGATGCTGGTGGCCTTATCCCTCACCAAAGTATAGAACGCAACTTTGAGCCGTTATTGTAACAAAAATGCAAGCTGCAAAGCCAACTGAGTGTAAAGGGTTATCAGTATTGTGAGGCGACCGCTTATAGCAATAATCATTCCGCTTTCGATCAGGTAATTCTTTGTGGAGAGGGGCCTACTTTTCAAGCAGCTCTTCTATAGTCTTTTGTATGTGTTCGAGCTTGGAGCCCGAAGCGTCCGCGCCTGCGGTGATGAGTCGGATGATGCCGTCCCGGTCGAGTAATAGTTGATGCGGGATTCCGGTCACGCGGTAAAGCTTCGCGACGGCGTTTCCCCAGCCGCCGTCATCGAACGCATTCGGCCAGGTCACCTCATTCTTCTTGATGAAATCGACGACCCTGTCGCGCGGCGTTCGCGTGGGCTTGCCGTCAAGGCTTATCCCTATGATCTCGAACTGCGAGCGGTCGAAGGCGGAATAGAGCCGCTTCAGATCGGGCAGGTCTTTTATGCAGGGGCCGCACCAGGTCGCCCAGAAATCTAGCATAACGACTTTGCCGCGAAAATCCGACAGCTTCATACTGCGACCATCAAGCGTCTTAAAATCGAAATCCTGCGCCATCTCGCCTACGGCGATGTAGCGCCGCGCGGCCACCTTTTCAGCCGAGACCTCGATC
>DASTET010000176.1:0-9028 GCA_035709445.1 Blastocatellia bacterium
GAAGGGAAGGCTAAAGAGGGAAAGTCGAGACCATCCTGATGAGGAGGACAGATGCAACCGGCAGCCCGGGCCATTCGAGGCACTCACTGCTGCCGGTCGCATAGCTGACTGTCGCCAATCTCAACCGAGTCCTGAGCCATCACGCCGCTACCCGCAAATGATTACTTGTTCCCAGGCGCATAGTAACTGTTTCGTGTCCGCGCAGAATAGCCGGAGCGTGTAAGAAAGACGCTTATGCGGCGCAGCCCGCCGTCTCGCTTATCGTTCTTAGGGATGTAGGTGATGGTGTACTGGTTTTTCAGCTCGCGCGCTACGCGGGTATAAACCTCCTTCATCTCATCATCCTTCAGGGGCGAGAATATGCTCCCGCCCGTTCGCGTCGCGAGCTCTTTCATAAGCAATTCGGCGCGCTCGAACCTGGCCCTGTAGAATTTGCCCGCAATGGCCATAATCGCGCGGGCTTTGCTGACGACATAGACCACGGCGCCCGACCTTATGACCGCCGCCAGCGCCTGCTCGTATGTGACCTTGCTCGAAGTATCATCGCCATCCGTGAGGATGATAATTGCCTTCCGCCCTTCGACCTTCGATAGCTGCTCTTCGGCGGTCAGGTATATTGCGTCAAACAGCGAAGTGGTGCCGTAAGCGGACCGCCCTTCTTTGGTCCTGACCATCCCCGGCTTGAACCGCCAGGAGATCGCGTGCTTCAGCTCCTCAGCGTTTGAGGTCCAGTCCTGTATAAGCTCGACATCAGTGTGAAACTCGGTTACTGAGACCTTGTCCTCAGGCCCTAGCTGTTCGACGAATTTCATGGCCGCATCGCGCAGCGAAGCGATCTCGCCCACGACCGAGCCCGAGGCGTCCAACATCATGACGACATTGACCGGGACGCTGCTCACGGCGAAGCTGGCCATATCCTGCCGCTCGTTGTCTTCGGCTATGATGAACTCGTCTTTATGAAGATCGGTTGCCTGACGACCGAAAGGATCGATGACCGTAACATTGAGCAGGACCTCTTCGGCCCTGAGCCTTATCGTGTCATCTTGCTGTTTTGGCCGCGTTCCCGGAAGCCGCCGCCCGCTCTGGCCTTCAACGATACCGGCGAGCGCAAGCGCGGCTATGATAAAAAAAGAGAGGCTCCTGGCAAACACTTTCGCTCTGACCATACTCAACCTCAGGATTGCACCTATTGAGTATAGCCTTCGTCAGTGGCCACTGGCCATAGTCAGGGGGCAGGGGTCGGGGGTCAGTGTTAGTTGCTTGATTATCACTACGTCGGTGATTAATCGTTCAGCATTCAACAAGATATTGAAACTAAAGCCCTGCCCCCCGACCCCTGCCCCCTGCCCCCTGACTTGCGTTGAGTTGCGTGGGGCGCAATCATGCTCTGTGTATGACGATAGATAAGATTGAGGCGATAAAGCGGACCGCCCTTTTTGGCGAGCTTGAAGAGCCGGAGCTTCGGGCGCTCGCGAGCCGGGCCGTCGAGACTCGACTTTCGCGCGGCGAAGTGTTGTTCCTGGCGGGCGAAGAGGCGCGCGGCCTCTATGTGATAGCCGAAGGCGCGGTGAGGGCATTTCGCGAGAGCATCGAAGGCCGCGAACAGGTCATTCACGTAGAGCGCGCCGGGGCCACCATTGCCGAAGTACCCGTTTTTGACAACGGGGCTTACCCTTCTACGGTCGCCGCAGAAGAAGATTCGGTCATACTCTTCATAGATAAACGCGACGTGCGGCGGCTCTGTCTTGAGCGGCCACAGATAGCGATTGCGGCGCTGAAGGTGCTGGCCGGGCGGCTCAGGAAATGCGCGGCGCTCGTCGAAGAATTATCCCTCCACGAAGTAGACCAGCGCCTCGCCCGCCTGCTTGTGGCCGAGGCCGCCGCGCGCGGCGTCCGCGAAGGGAGAGCCGTAACAGTCGATCTCGTCTTGACCAACCAGCAGATCGCCGCCCGCATAGGCTCGGTCCGCGAAGTCGTCTCACGCGCCTTTGCCCGCCTTCAACAAAACGGCCTCCTCACATTGGAAGGACGCCGCGTGACCATACCTGATCAAGAAGCCCTGAAATCATACGCTAACTACTGAGATATCAGGTGAGATATCTGGCATCCGTTTTGCTCTCCTCCAGGCGAGCGCGGCGGCGGTTTAAGAATCGTTCAAGGTTTTTTCAAGGCCGCCATCAATAATGCAACCATTAGCCGGAATCGTGAAATCGAAGCGAGCTTGAACTCGTTCGTAAGGCAACAGAAATGAAGAGAATTACCTCCCCCAAACTCTCCATCATTCTTTCCGCAATGCTCGTCTTCCATTTTGCTTTCAATGCTTTCGCAGGCGTCAGCTTTATTCGCGGCCAGGGCGTCGTCCTCACCGGGGCCGACGGAGTGGTGCTTACAGGCGCAGACGGCGTTGTGCTCACAGGAGCAGACGGTGTCGTCCTTACGGGCGCAGATGGCGTTGTCCTTACGGGCGCGGATGGCGTTGTCCTTACGGGCGCGGATGGCGTGGTGCTTACAGGTGCCGATGGTGTAGTTCTTACAGGGGCTGACTCGTTTACATACACCAGACCTTACGGAGTAGTTCTTACGGGGGCGGACTCAACCGGGATACAGAGCTTCGATGCTGAGCTCGCTCTATTAATGGACCGGCTGCCCGACACAAGTCTTATCAATGTTGTTGTGGTCTTTCATAGTATGCCCGCATCTACGGACTTCAACAGCCTGCGCGCGGCGGGCATTCTCGGCGGGACCCGTTTTCGTAACCTGCCGATGGTTGTGATCAATGCGACCAGGAGACAGATTGCGGCGATTTCGCAACTGGCTTCGGTGCGCTCTATTTATTCAAACAAGACCTTCGAGTTTCTGACCCATGACAGCCGCGTTGTAGCAGGTCAGGATCAGGTGATCGCCGATTCCTCGCTCACAGAGCGCAACGGAGGCGTTCCGGTCTCCGGCCAGGGCGTGACGGTCGCCGTGCTCGATACGGGTATAGACGCGACACACCCGGACCTTGCCTTCGGCTCGAAGGTCGTACAGAACGCGAGAGTGGCCGATCTTCAAAGCCTTCCGCTGCTTTTTAATTATCCGGTGATAGCAGAAGGGCTCAACAATACTGACCCTGTCATGGGCCACGGCACGTTCGTCGCAGGAGTCATCGCAGGGACCGGACAGGCTTCGGCAAACTACTACGGCGGTCTCGCCCCGGGCGCTCGCCTCCTCGGCGTCTCGTGTGGAGACGTAAGTCTGTTTTATGTGTTATCCGGTATTGACTATATCCTGTCACAGCGTGCTGCGAGAAATATTCGGGTAGTGAATTGCAGTTTCGGGATAAGCGGGGTATTTGATGCAAACGATCCGGTCAATATAGCGACGCGGATAATGCACGATGCGGGGATATCGGTAGTCTTTTCGGCGGGCAATCGAGGCGATCAGCCGAACTCGCTCAATCCATATTCTGTAGCGCCGTGGGTGATAGGCGTAGGGGCGACGACAAAGGGCGGCTCGCTTTCGAGCTTCTCATCGCGCGGCGCAGCCGGGTACGCCATTTTTCACCCGACCCTTGTAGCCCCCGGCGAGGCGATAGTATCGGCGCGGGCGTTCGGGATAAACCTTGTGGGCACGGCGGGGCTCACGGGTCTCGATCCATCGGGTCAGGCCGATTTGCAGGCGATACCGCAGGCGTATCTTCCGCGCTACACCCTGAGCTCGGGGACGAGCTTTGCGGCCCCGCATGTTGCCGCGACGATTGCCCTGATGCTTCAGGTAAATCCGGCCCTCACGCCGGACCAGATAAAGAGAATACTTCAGGAGACGGCCACTCCCATGCTCGGCTATACGCGCTACGAGGTCGGAGCGGGGCAATTGAATACATACGCGGCTGTGCGCAAAGCGGCATTCAGCACGCCTTTTGGAGAGTTCCGGGGAAGCTTTATCAGCTCCGATATTAGTATTGCTCGCGAGCCGGTCACATCTTTTAACGGGCAGGTCGCGCCCGGTGCATCTTACACCTTCAACATCACGGTGCCGGAAGATGCGGTCTTTTCCGCCGTTCAGTTGAGCTGGAGCAACAGGCTTCTTTCGGGCAACAACCTGAGATTCAGGCTTGAGCGCGCCGGTCGTGTGATCGAGTCGAATCCCGCCTGGGGAATTGCCTGGCCGGGATTTCAAAGGACGGGCCTCGTCGTTAACGAGCCCGAAGCGGGCCAGTGGACCATCACGGTCACGAACACCGGAAGTCTTTTGACGGGCAGCGTCCAATCTTTCGCGGGAGCAGTCGAGACCTTTAAAGCGAGCCTGGGCCGAATACGCGATCTGGACGAGTTGGCGAGCGAAGAGCGGCGGTCAGCATTTCGCGCGCTTCGGTCAGGGCTTCTCGATGCTTCTGGGAGCAGATTCGACCCGAACCGTGTCGCTACACGAATCGAAGCAGCGCGGGCGGTGATGCTCGGAGCGGGGGCTCGCGTCCCGCAGTACCTTCCCTACAGCCCGAAATACCTAGATGTACAAAATGGCGCGGACGCGATCTTCGTCGAGAGCTGTGCGAGGTCCCCGCGCGGAAACCTGTTCGGCGCGACCGGGACGCACTTCAACCCGCAGGGACAGCTCGACCGTCTGACGCTTGCAGTAGCGTTAGCAAAGACAGCGGCCTGCGAGCAGGAAACGCAATCAGCCGGGCTTTCAAACCCGGGGCTCGACGACTGGGATTCGATACCGGAATGGACGCGCGGCTATGTGGCAATAGCCCTTTCGCGCGGTCTGATGACGGCGCGCTCCGGCGGTTTCCGGCCATTTGATTATGTCACGCGCGTCGAGCTTGCAGGCTCAGCCGTCGCGCTCCAGCAGGCGACAAGGTAAGAGCGTTCGTCTCATCCATGTATCACAGATTAAGGAGAGTGGGAATGATCAGGCATTATTATAACAGGCTCCATGAGAGGCTTTTCAAGCTGTTGCCTATAATCTGTTTTCGTCGCCCCGAGAGAGTATTACGGCAGGCTGAAGACCTTCCCCCGAAATAGATACAGGCCCGGACTTCAAGTTTTTTTCAATATATCAGTTGTAGATTCGCTATCAGGAAAGCTGGGAAGGACGCTTAGCTTCCGAAAGATCAGTTTTGTGCGCCGCAACCTGGCGGCCACCTGCAAGAGCGCGATGTTTATCTGGGGAGGGACATCGCGCTCTTTTTTTAAGAAGCCAGAAGCCAGAAGTCAGGAGCCAGAATCTCTCGCGCAATATCTCGATTTCTGCCGAGTGAATGAAATCAGAATCTGTCTCCACGAACTTCTGGCTTCTGGCTTCTGACTTCTGGCTTCTGTTTCTACCGCGTGGTAGACTCCTCTTGATGTTGCGCCTTATAGACCGCTATTTAATTCGGGAGATACTGCCCTACGTCTTGCTGGGGTTGTTGCTGCTTACGGCAATAATCTTTGCTCAGAATGCGAGCCGGTTTTCCGAGATGCTTGTAGTAGCCTCGCGCAACGGGCTACCGATGGAGGCGATCAGCCGGCTGATGGCGGCGCTCGTGCCGGGCATAATGGTCTTCACTCTGCCGATATCGCTGCTCGTAGGCACGCTTGTAGGGCTCGGGAGGCTTTCGGGTGACAGCGAGATAATAGCGCTCGGGGCAAGCGGCATAAGCCGGTTTCGAATACTGATGCCGGTCGTGGCGCTCGCGCTCTTCATCTCTGTCGTGATGGTCTATGTCACATTCAACCTGCTCCCGGTCTCGATGTATAAGCTGACCGACCTGAAGGCGAACCAGTCATTGATATTCCAGGGGATCAACACTCAGATCAAGCCCCGCGTCTTCGAAGAGAGCCTGCCCAAAAAGGTGCTCTACATAGAAGACATAGACCGGGCAAACAACCTCTGGAAAAACGTCTTCCTCGTAGACCTCGGCGACGAGCAGGAGGATATGAAGATCATGACGGCCACGCGCGGGATGCTCAGGCAGGGCGAGCGGTCGGACATGCCTGAGCTTTACCTGAGCCAGATATCGGTGCATCAGCTTGCCGAGACAAAGTCCGGTTCGCCGACGGACCAGGAGCATTCAGACTCGGAGATTGCAGCCGAGGCAGCAACCGAGGCGCCGCCCGACAGGGACCGTGAGAGGAAGCGGAATCGCAATCAGCAGAATTACACGCTGGGCCGTTTTGATGAGATGGCACTCGGGCTTGAGATCACCGACGAGAAGAAGGCTGAAGCGGCAGGCGTCCAGGAGGAGAAGCGAGAAGTCCAGCATATGGTCTGGATCGATCTGATAAACCATTCTCCGGCCCCCGAACATCTGCGCGAGTGGCGGGCCGAGATACACAAGCGGATTGCGCTGCCTGCGGCCTGTCTGGTCTTCGCGCTGCTCGGGGTGGCCTTCGGGATAAGCAACGTGAGGACGGGCCGCTCGTTCGGGCTGCTGCTCGGCCTGACCATCACGGTCGTATATTACCTGCTGGCGCTCTCCGGCGAGCATGCGGCGCTGACCGGAAAGCTCCCCGTATGGCTCGGCATATGGCTTGCCAACATCGTGCTTGCGGGGCTTGCCGTATTCACAATCCTCCTGCAACGGCGTCCGGGCTCGGACGCTTTGAGCATGCTGAGCAGCTTCCGCCATAGCTGGCCCTTCCGGTTGAGGAGTTCGAGTCCCGGAAAAGGCGAGGCCGTCCCCGTCCGGCTCGAGGCCGACGCCCCCAGGTCTCAAGGCGAGAACCCGAAACCGAGAATCGGCCGCTTGCCTATGCCTCAACTGATCGACAGGCTGGTGCTCACGGACCTGACCCGCTTCTTCTTTTTCATACTGAGCGGGTTCTCGATACTCTTCATCATAATCACGCTTTTTCAACTGCTCGATTACATCACCCGCAACAATATAGACTGGTCGGTGGTTGCGAACTATCTCTTCTTTCTGCTCCCGATGATCATCAATTATGTCACGCCGCTCGCGGCGCTGGTTGCGGTGATGATCACTTTCGGGATACTTCAGAAGACGAGCCAGGTCGTCGCGCTCAAGGCGTCGGGGCAATCGATATACAGGCTTGCCGCGCCCGCCCTGATAGGCTCGACCCTGCTATCGGCTTTCGTCTTCTTCAATCAGGATTACATACTCCCATTTACCAACCGGCGACAGAACAACCTGCGCTACCTGATACGCAAGGGCCAGGAGCCGCCGCAGACCTTCTATCAAACGACGAACCAGTGGATATTCGGCGAGGAGTCGCGGATATACAACTACCAGTATTTCAACATCACCAATAACAGCTTCGCCCGGTTGAATGTGCTCGATCTGTCGAGGGAGCCCTTCGGCATCAAACGGAGGCTCTATGCGCGACGCGCAGTGTGGGATGACGCGACGCGGGAATGGGTGCTCGAAAACGGGTGGGAGCGCCGCTTCAACGACGACCGGCTCGTCGCGTACGAGACCTTCAAAGAGCGAAGGGTGGCGCTTGCGGAAGGCCCCGACTATTTCAAAAAAGACTCGCGCGGATCGTCTTCCTTGACCCTGTTCGAGCTGCGACGCAAGATTGCCGACCTGTCGCAATCGGGTTTCGACGTGCTCGATTTGAAGATCGCCTTGCAGAGCAAGATCGCATTCCCGGTCACCTGCCTGGTAATGGTTGTGGTGGGGTTGCCGTTCGCCTTTTCCGTAGGCAAGCGCGGGGCGCTTTACGGCGTGAGCATAGGGATCGCTATCGGCCTGTTGTACTGGGGGCTGATCGGGTTGTTCGAGCAGATGGGCCGCTACGAGATGCTGCCCCCGCTGCTTGCGGCCTGGGGCCCCAACATGCTCTTCGGCGCGGGCGGGCTCTATCTGTTTTTGACCTCCCGGACCTGACGGCAAAAAACGATTGAGCGTTTACCGCTCCCTTGTCCCCACAAACCGATAATTCAAGTTCGTTCCTGGCATAGTGATGAGACCTGTGGAAAAAAGAGTGATGGCGGCGATGGCGATCTTGATCGGCGCCATCTTCTTTCTAGACCGCATGCTGCCGCCGGACGTGTCGGCCTCGGTGCTGTACGTCCTGCCTATTATGCTTGCGCTCAGCCTGCGCTCGTCGCGATTGCTCGGGGCCATAACCGCCGCGTGCGTCGCGGCGACGCTGGCAGCTCTGTTTGTGGAGCTGGCGATGAGCGGCAGCAGCACGGTGTGGGAAAATTATATTCTTGCGCTGATTGCGGAGCTGACAACGGCCTGGCTCGTATGGAGACAGGTATCGATCGCCGTCGAGAACGCGCGGTTGTTTGCCGACACTTCCAGACAACGCGAGCGGCTTGCGATGATAAACCGGATAGGCCAGGTCTTCGCCTCGACGCTCGACCTCGAAAAGATATACTTCACGATACGCGAGATGCTCAGCACGATAATCGATTGCGAATCGCTGCTCATCTCCTTTTACAACTCTGAAGACGAGACGATCCGATGCGCCTTCGCATACACGGACGGCAAGGTGTTGCCCGTAGAGCGATTCGAGCCGTTGGAGCTGGGCACAGGGCCGCAGAGCGAGTGCATACGGACTGCCCGCCCCCTCATCGTAGATAACATAGCCAGGCGCCATCCGGGCGGCTATCGGTACGTAGGCGATTCGGACCAGTACCCGGTCGCCATCCTCTACGTCCCGATGATCGCCGAAGAGCGGGTCATCGGTGTGATACAGGCGCAAAGCGTTCGCGAAGGAGCTTACACCGAAGAGGACGTGCCGCTGCTTTCGATCATCGCAAACCAGGCCGCATCCGCCATACTCAACGCGCGCCTCTATATAGATGCGGTTGAAGGCCGCCGCGCGATGGAGCGCGCGAACCGCATAAAGGACGAATTCCTGGCCACGCTCTCGCACGAACTGCGCACGCCGCTCACTCCCATACTGGGCTGGACGCAGATACTCAGCCGGATCGAGCCCGATGATAGAGAGACACTGCTGCACGCGGTCAGCGTCATAGAGCGCAACGCCAGATTTCAGACCAGGCTTGTAAACGAACTCCTCGACATGTCGCGAATCGAATCGGGCAAGCTGCTGGTATCGCTTCAACCGTGCGACCTCAACGCGGC